>PKUH01000088.1 GCA_002869615.1 Desulfuromonas sp.
CCGCCGGTGCGGCCGGCCCGGTTGACGATACTCTCGGTCAGCTCGATGTAGCAATGACTGTTGTCGGCTTTTTCATCACGGACGATTTCAACCAGCCCGGCCCAGCAGCGACGAATGCCGACAACCCGGTACCCTTCACGCAGTGCCCGAATTGTGACTGCCCGGATCGCCGGGTTCAACCCCGGGACATCGCCACCCCCGGTCAAAATACCAATGGTTTTCTTCCTGCCCATAACGGAACTCCTCTCTTTTATATGCTCTTTAGCAAAAAGCTTAGTCGATTCTTCACAATCAACAAGTTATACTATAGAAAATTGATTGTTTTTGCCGGTAAAATCCGGAGGAGGGCCCCGAAATGCAATACAGGTTCAATTTCGTACTGCTTCTGACTGCTGTCGTTCTGGTGTTCGGTGGTTGCGCCAGACCGGGACCGGAATTTTCGACCTTTGTCAAACCCGAGGTCGACTTTTCGGCATTCCAAAGCTTTCAGTGGCAGGAGACCCGACCGGAAACATTGATTATGCAGGCCCGGCGGGAGTTGATGCACAGGTTGATTGTGCAAACAATCGACCAAGAGCTTGAAGCCGATGGACTAGAGAAGAGAGAGAGTGCTGACCTTGTTGTCACCTACCGGCTGACCGTCAGCCCGCAGAAAGGTTTCTGGCAGACGCTCACTGCCGCCGAGAGTATTACGCCCGGAGCCTATAATCAGCGGTCGGCGGAAGCGCAGACCAGCTCGGTTGAGGAACGAAAGTTGAAGCAGGGTGTACTGGTTATTGAATTACGGGACCGGAATGACCTTGTGGTCTGGTCGGGTCGGGCCAGTGCGATTGTCTCAGAGGCTATGCCCGGCCGTGCGGTTGAGGCGGTGCGACGGATCATGGAAAAGTACCCGCCATACGAATAAAGAAGTTCCCGGGAGCCAGGCTGCAGATTGCAGAAGGAAGGTCCTGAAAGAGGAAATCACCCCCCATTTCTTTTCTTCAATGCTTCAACAGATTCTCGGCAACTGCTCTCCCGCCAGCATCTCTATTGAACGTTTGCCGCCGATCGCCGTTTTCAAGGCCAGCTTACCGCTCCCTTCACTAACGACAGTGCCGATAACCGCGGCATCCTTACCGGCCGGATGTTTCTGCATCGTTTGCAGAACAGCTTCAGCTTTATGATCGGCCACCACGGCCAATAGTTTTCCTTCATTGGCAACGAACAGGGGATCGAGGCCGAGGATCGCGCAGGCACCGCCGACATCGTCCCGTACCGGGATCGCCGTTTCCTCGAGCTCGAGGTCGACCCGTGACTGCAATGCGATCTCCTTTAGCGTCGTTGCAACACCGCCGCGGGTCGGGTCACGCAGTACGTGTATCGACCCACCACCTTCGGCAAGGATCGTTTCGACCAGGCTGGCGAGCTCGGTGCAATCCGACTCTATCGCGCTCCCCAGTTCCAGCCCCTCGCGGCTCGCCAGAACCGCCATGCCGTGATCGCCGACGGTCCCATTAATGATGATCCGATCTCCCGGCCTGGCGCCGCTTCCCGTAATAGTCAATTCATGTTCAATAACGCCGATTCCGGATGTGTTGATAAAGATCTTGTCGGCCTTGCCCCGCGGCACCACCTTGGTATCGCCGGTAACGATTGTCACGCCGGCCTTGTCAGCCGCTGTGCGCATTGCTTCAAGAATCTCCTGCAGATCAGCAACCGGAAAACCCTCTTCGAGAATCAGGCCGACGCTGACCACCAGTGGTCTGGCAGCGGCCATGGCAAGGTCGTTCACCGTCCCGTTGATCGCCAGGTCGCCGATGCAGCCGCCGGGAAAAAAGATCGGGTCAACGACATAGGAGTCGGTGGTAAAGGCAAGACGACCGGCCGGGGCAGGCAGGATGGCAGCGTCATTCTGCTCACTTGCGGCAATGCCGGAAAGAGCCGGGATGATGATATCGTCGAGCAGCTGATGACTGAGCTTGCCGCCGCTGCCGTGACCGAGAAGGATAATGTCGGATTTCAATATATGACTCCTAGGGACACATGCAATTTAACGGAGAGACGCAGAGAGGGAGAGGGGATAAGATCGCGTAGAGCATAAAGCATTTCATTAAGGAAAACTCTCCGACTCAGCTTCTCTCCACCTCTCCGTTAAAAATCAAGAACCGTATTTATATTCCGCCGCGCAGGTTCCTTCGCTCGAGACCATGCAGGCGCCGACCGGGTCTTCCGGGGTGCAGACCGTGCGGAAGAGTTTGCAGTCGGTTGGCCGGATTTTCCCTTTGAGAATGTCGCCGCAGAGGCAGCCGGGATGTTCACGCGGTTCTTCGATCTCGACATTCAGTTTCTCGGCGGCGTTGTAGGTGGAATATTCCGGACGCAGTTCAAGGCCGCTGTCGGGAATGTCGCCAATACCACGCCAGCGGGCCGAGCAGGGCCGGAAGACCTGGTAAAGGATGTCGCGCGCCTTCAAGTTGCCTTCCGGTTTGACGACCCGGCGGTACTGGGTCTCGACTTTCGCTTCGCCGTTTACCACCTGGCTGGCGAGCATGGCGATCCCCTGCAGGACGTCGAGCGGTTCGAAGCCGGTAATCACTGCCGCAACATTGTACTGCTCAACCAGCGGCCGGTAAGCATCAGCGCCGATAATGGCGCTGACATGAGCCGGGCAGATGTAGCCGTCGACCTGCAATTCCGGATCACCGATCAGGGCGGCCATCGGTGCCGGCATCGTCTTGTGGCTGGTGAGCACGGAAAAATTCTTCACCCCCCTCCGCTGGGCGGTCAGCACCGCGCCGGCGATGGTAGGGGTTGTTGTTTCAAAGCCGACACCGAGAAAGACGATCTCCTTTTCCGGGTTTTTTTCGGCAATCGCGACGGCATCGAGCGGCGAGTAGACGATCCGGATGGCGGCGCCGGTTGCCTGCTCATGGATCAGGCTGCTCGATGATCCGGGAACCCGGATCATATCGCCGAAGGTGGTGATGATGGTGCCGGGCCGGCGGGCCAGTGCCACGGCGTGGTCAACATAGCCGACCGGAGTCACACAGACCGGGCACCCCGGGCCGGAGATCAAGCGGATCTGTGGCGGCAGCAGGTTGCGGATGCCGTGCTGGTAGATCGCCATGGTGTGGGTGCCGCAAACCTCCATCAGGGTGATGGTGCCGTCGTAACCGGCGACGACCTTTTCGATGGCATCAATCTGACCCCGGGCGAGTTCGGGATCGCGAAAAGGAGTCGTCAGCTTCATTCAGCAGCCAGGCCCATATCGAGAGCTTCGCGCAGGGCATTCAGGGTCAGTTGCGCTTCTTCTTCATCAATCCGCTCGATCGCAAAGCCGGCATGAATCAGCACGTAATCACCGACCTCGACGTCGTCGATCATCATCAGGCTCGCTTCCCGGGTGACACCGTCGATCTCGCA
>PKUH01000089.1 GCA_002869615.1 Desulfuromonas sp.
CCTCGCCGAACTGGCCGAACTTCACATTATTATCGGCGCCTACATCGCCGGGCTATTTGTCAGTGAAGGGGTGGTCAGCCACGACCTGATGGTCAAGATTACCGACCGTTTTGTCGCCATTACCTACGGCTTTCTCGGACCGATCTTTTTCGTCAGCCTCTCCTTCCATGTGACCTTTGGCATCTTCAGAACCCATCTGCCGGAAATCATGATCCTGCTGGCGGCCGCCATCTTCGGCAAGATGCTCGGGGCCGGCGGGGCCTCACTGGCGAGCGGCCTCAATCACAAGGAAGCAACCCTGGTCGGGCTGGCGATGAACGGACGGGGCGCCGTCGAGCTGATCGTCGCCTCAATCGGCCTGAAGTACGGGCTGATCAATGACGAGATTTTCTCGATCCTGGTCCTGATCGCCTTTTTCACAACCGCCCTGCCGCCGATCACGATGAAGATGTACCTGTCAAAAATCAAATTCAATCTAACCTGAAATCGGGGTCAGGTCTCAACTTCTGACATTTGATCGAGAGCTCACTGAATGTTGAAAAGAGTCTGATTTAATTGCTGCATAACAACCAAGTCGTCTACTGGCATTAAAATGCCGAGAAGGACCCGGAAACGATAGAAGTGTTAAAAATGGTTCCAGAATTATTAGGTGATGTCAGAAGTTGAGACCTGACCCTTTATAAACCTTCCGAGTGGTTCAGATACCGATTATGAGGTCCGCAAAGGGGTTACATTCGATGCAAATTAGCGTGCGACGAAAAACCTCGCCAATTTTGGTGTGGCTTTTTTACAAATATTTACAATAGAGGACGTTATTTACAAGGGAATCTTTGCGCCATACTTTTCGGCAGCTCTTTTCAGGACAGGAATAACCCGCCAACGAGCCGCATAGGTCGACATCATGTTAAACCTTCGGTGAGAGCCGGAATTGTGGATTCTCCATTTGTAGCCGATTCTGTCGACATGTACCCATGGACCATGTTGAACGATCAGGCATTTCAGTACGTATTCCGCCATTACCGGCCATTTCAACAGTTCATCATAGTGCCTCTCCACAAACTTTCGACGCATCACAAAAACATGGTGAAGGTATTTTGGCTCTAGTTGCAGTAAAGGATTCCATTTATGCCCAGACCACATCCCCTTCTCGAGTTCACCTCCATTTTCGTCTATCAATACTTCATCTGTATAGGCACCACATGCCTTGGGGTTTGCTTCAAGGGCATCGACACACGCCTGAAAAGCCCCGGGCACAACCATATCATCAGGATCGACACAGCTTACATAAGGAGATTCTCCTCGAGAAAACCCCATCATCCGCCCTTTCCCGATATGACCTTTGACACCCTGCAAAAGATGGAGATTGACCGGTTCGTTAACCATTGAATCCTGACATTTGTCCCACCATGTTTTGTCGGCATCGGGGAGTATCAAGACATGGGTATCGACCTTAATTCCGTTTTTGTTATCTGACACTGATTCCCTCGTCCATGTATTTGATAAGTGGATAGATAAAAAACTCGATTATTCTGCGTTTACCTACCTTGATTTCTGCGGTTGCGCTCATTCCGGTTGAGACCGGAACATTGCGACCATCGACCATTAGATGATTATCAACAAGATCGATATAGACTTCATAAACAAGTCCGAGATTTTTATCCTCGATACTATCTTTTGATACATGCTGAACAGTGCCGTCAAGAACTCCATATTTCTGAAAGTTAAAGGCATCTATCTTGATTGAGGCATTCATGTCGGTTGAGACAAAACCGATATCCTTGTTCTGTAAAAGCGCCTTGACAACCAGACCTGATTCTTCGGGAACAATTGTCGCAAGCTTTTCTGCCGGGGTGACAACACCTCCGAGCGTGTGAATAAAAAGTTGGGCAACATAACCATTCACCGGTGATCTGATCTGTTGACGTGAACTGACGAAATCAGCTCGCTTGATCTTTGCTGACAGATTAAGATGCCGGGTCTGCGCTTCTGACAATTCAGTCAGCAATCTGTTGCGCTCACCTGAGGTTGTTAATTCAAGCTCTCCCCGCACCTGGGAGATATTCGCCTGAAGTTCTTCAATACGATGCCAGGAGGTAAATAATTGCGACTCATAATCCCTGCAGTCTTTTTCCGCCTGCTCATATTCATCGCGACTGATAATATCTCGGACTTTTCCCAGGCGTAGCAGACGATCTTCACAGACTCCATACAGGTATTCCGTTTGATCGTATACCTGCCATTCAGAACTCAGCTTCTCATCCAGTTGCACCAGGTTTTCCTTGATCACCAGAACCTGCTTTTCAAGTTTTTTCCGCTCCGACAGGAAAAGTTCGTTCTGCATCCGGGCCAATCCTGGCTCACTATCTCGATGATCCGGATTGAACTCTTCCTTTGCCAGAAGGGACTCGAGTCGGCTAATCTCGAGATCAACCTGTTTCAGATCGATTTCCATCGACTCAAGTTCGGGGTCAATTTCCGAAGGATCAATCTCCATCAAAACCTGCCCTTTCGAAACATGATCACCCGGGCTGACAAAAATCTCGTGCACGACTCCCGTATTCAGCGGCTGCATTGTCTTGATTTCACCGACAGGAACGATCTTGCCCCGGGCCGTCACAACGACATCAACCTTTCCGAAGAAGCTCCACAATCCAAGGAAAAGTATGGCCGCAATAATCAGCCAGTAGATTACCCGCCCGAGCGGGTTGAGCGGCCGCTCCTCGATTTCAACAAGCAATGGCTTGAATTCATGGCTGTCATTTTCTTTTCTGATCATAGTATCTACTGTTGCTGTTGAGACAGTTTGTAGTAATAACCTTTACGAGCCAAAAGGTCTTTGTGGCTTCCGGATTCGACCAACGCTCCATCCTCCAGCACCAATATGACGTCACAATCCTTGATGGTTGCAAGTCGATGAGCAATCAGAACAGTCGTTCGCCCCCTCTTGATTGCATGCATATTCTCCCGGATGATTTTTTCTGATTCATAGTCGAGAGCCGACGTCGCTTCATCGAAGATCAGCAACCTTGGCTTGGTAATCAAGGCCCGTGCGATAGCAATCCGCTGTCTCTGGCCGCCCGACAATGAAGCACCGCGCTCACTCACTTCTGTTTCATATCCTTCAGGAAGCTTTGTAATAAATTCATGCGCTCCGGCAACCTGTGATGCCTGAATTATGGTTTCCATTGAGGTGTCAGGTTTGGGCAGGGCAATATTGTCGCGGATTGTCCCACTGAAAAGATAGTTTTCCTGCAAGACAACGCCAATATTATATCTTAGCCAAAACGGATTAAGATGACGCATATCGATATCATCGATGTACATTGCACCCTCAGTTGGCACATACAATCGTTGCAGCAGCTTGGCCAGGGTGCTTTTACCGCTTCCGCTTCGCCCGACAATTCCGATACTCATTCCCGGCCGGATATCGAAGGAAATTGAATTCAATACCCTGGGGCCGTTTGCTGAATACTGAAACGATACATTTTCAAGACGAATAGCCCCTTTCAGATCGGCCAGAGTGATCGCTTTATCGGTTGATACCTCCTGCGGATGGTTCAATATGTCGCCCAATCGGTCGACCGAAAGAAGTGCCTGCTGAAACTCATTCCACAGATTCACCAATCTTAGAACCGGTCCTGTAAATTGTCCGGCAAACATCTGAAACGCAATCAACTGACCGATCGTCAGACTCCCCTGTAGTACAGACTTAACCCCGAGAAACAGGATCGTAATGGTCATTAACTGGCGGACTGTCCCTGACACTGCGCCCGAGATATTCGACATGTTCGCCAGCCTGAAGCTCGAACCAACATACCGACCGAGGTGATCTTCCCATTTTTTCTGCATTGTGCCTTCAACCGCCAGGGATTTCACCGTCTGCACACCGGTCACAGATTCAACCAGGTAGGAATTGGAGGCTGCCGACATCTGGAACTTCTCTTCCAGGCGTTTCCTGAGTTCAGGGGTGATAATCAGATACAACAAGGCGATCACCGAAACAAAACCGAGCACAACCAGTGTCAGTTTTACGCTGTAAATGAACATTACGGCAACGAAGACAAGGGAGAAAAAAAGGTCGATAATGACACTGACAGCTTTGTTGGTTATGAATTCCCGAATCGTGTCGAGTTCTCGCACCCGCGCTGCGATATTCCCGACCTTTCGGCTCTCAAAGTACATAAAAGGAAGGGCGAGTAGATGTTTGAACAGCTTTGCCCCCAACTTCGCATCGAGTTTATGTGCGGTGTGAATAAATATGTAATTCCGGGAGATATTCAGAAGAAGTTCGAATATCGCAATAGCCAGAAATGCAATGGCGAGGACATCGAGGGTCGTCAGGCTTCTATGGACGATGACTTTATCCAGGATAACCTGGGTGAATAGTGGCGTCACGAGGCCGAACAACTGTACGAAAAACGAGCCAAGTAGAACTTCGCCAATTATTCTTTTGAATTTCGTTATTTCATAAAGAAACCACTTGAAGCCGAAGACAACCTGACTGGATATCTTTTTATGTACAAGAATAATAATTTTATCCAGATCAGACTCGAACTCGGAAATCGACTTCTCAGCCGTCTTCTTTTCATAAGGATTAAAATAAAGGACCCTTCCCGCCTGCCGGTCAACTTTCAGAATGGTCAGATATTCGCTGTCCCGGTTTACAGTAATCGCCGGCAGCGGGTATTTCTCGAGCAACTCGGCAATAGAGAGAGACTTGATTTTGGCCTTGAAATCGAACCGCCGCGCGATACGAACCAACTCCTCTGGAGAGATCGTCTCGTCGGTACCGAACTCCCTTTCAAAAGAACGTATATCAATATCGACCCGGTTGACACGAGCCACAAGATCAAATGCCATCAAAGCTGAATTCATTAAATCTGTTGCCCCCACAAACCTAACTTGATCATTGCAACATCCTGATCAATCTTTTCTATCTCAGAATCAAGTTTATTTTCTGCATTTTCGATCATCGACTTTTCAAAGGTCACCTTATTGATCAGTTGTTGATCTGATAATCGCACATTATTTTCTTCAATCTGTTCAAGGTGCGAATAGATTGAATCATTCAACCTGGCTGAAGCGGCACGGTTTTCAACTATCTTCAGGTTCAGATTGATTTCATTTTCAAGCTCCTGAACTCTTTTCAACCGCAATAACTCCAGACGCCTTAATTCTTCACGTAATTTAAGTTTTTGATAGCTCTGTTTAAATCCCGCAAAGAGAGGCCAATCCATATATATCGTAACGACAACATCCCTTCCCTCCAGGTCAGAAAGGGATCGCGAGAAGCTTTCGGTATCACTTCCAAACATCCGGTAAGAACCACTGAGTGAAAACGTCGGCAGTAACCTTCTCTTCGCGGCCGATAGTTCATTTTTCTTCTGTTCGATGTAGATGCCAAATTCCCTGACTTCAGGGAACTGGTGGACATCAAAAGTTTTGTCAAATGACTCTGCTGGCCTCAGGTCTGAAAGCTCAACAGTTTCAACATTCATCTCTTCACCGGTCAGGGCGGAAAGTGCATATAAAATCTGTTGCAATGCGACATACAGTTCTTCCAATCGGGCTGACTCCTCAGCCAGCTCAACGGCGGCACGACTGAACGCATTAGCATCAACGGTCCCCGACTTGTGAAGTCTTTCCATGTATTTAAAAATGATTTTTCTGCTTTTCAGGATTTTTTTACCGGCGAGAATCCTTTTATATATCTTTAGGCCATCCGAATAACTCGCCAATACAGACAACTGGGCCTCAAGCAAAACCTTTTTTGCATTCAGTTCATTAATCTGAACCGACTTTTCGGCATTCTCGATTTCCAGGCTGTCGACACCGAAACTGAATAAATTATATTTTGTACTGGCAATCATTGAGTGTTTGAAGGAGGATTCATCGTTGGCAATAACGACATCACCAACCGAATCAACGCCACCACTTCCGATGATATGCGCATATTCGTTGCCGAATCTTAAATAGAGGCTGGGAAAAAGTATCGAGCGAACTTCGCCCAGTTTATGGCGCTCGATTTCCGTTTCGGATAGTGCAATTTGATAATCGAGTGAATGGGAAACAGTCTTTTGCAATAGTGCAGCAAAATCGAGGGTGCCGGCATAAGGTTGCGAGACAAATACCGACAGTAATGCCCCGGTACCAACAATAAATTTCAATCTATTGAAAAGCATAAACGCCTGCACATCCGATCACGAAATTTAAAAAACCGAGACCTTGGCATCAATTGACGCCAGGGCCTCGTCTTGCATGTCAGTATTGACTACGCCTGGTGCCAGGAATTCGAGATGATTGACATCAAGGATTCGTTATTCCTGACATCATCAATTGATTTCATGCAGATCCCCTCGGTAACAGCGTAGGAAGACATCGCCTGAACAACTCTATTCACATCAAAATCGGTCAGGTAGCTCCCGTCTGCCAGTTCAAAACGCTCAATCGTTCTATCAGCCTTGCCCTGCTGATAGATTTTCACGGCATCATCCTCTCCATATTGAATCTGTAAATCCCCACCCTGCATGTACAGGGCAATATCATTTGAGCCGATCCCCTCTCCGAACCTGACCGTATCACCGCTCTTTTGGCTTTGCTGAATATCCCGCTTCCGGAAACTGAAACGTCGCCAAATACTCGACTTCCACAGCCCCGGGTTATGTTTATCGTGATCGTCGTCATCGAATCGGTCATGGTCATGATCGTCATAATCGGAAGAACAATAGCCCGAACTGCCTTGATCCCAGAGCCTGTCTTTGCCGTCACCTTTGTTAAACAAATAAACATCATCGCCGCGGCCACCATATAGCTTGTCGTCGCCACGTCCGCTATTAATAGTATCGTTGCCTTCACCGCCATAAAGCATGTCTCGACCAGCATCGCCAAAAAGCCAGTCGTCACCTTCATCACCGTTCAGGAGGTCATTCCCGTCGCCGCCGACCAGCACATCGTTGCCATCCTGCCCATAAAGTGCGTCTGAATCAGCATCGCCATAGAGGGTGTCAGCGCCATCTCCTCCGTATAAACGATCCCTTGAATCGCCGCCGATCAGAGTGTCATCGCCATCCCTGCCATAGATCTTGTCTCTGCCTCCGGCCCCGAAGACGACATCGTTCTGATCACCCCCCAACAACTTTTCAGAGCGCTGGCTACCATATACCAGCGATTTCGCATCAGCATCAGCATACGTCTTGTTGCGGAACCATTTACAGCGATGATATCCCGGCTCGATGATGACCTCTTTGGCCAGATGTAAGGGACCTTCAAGTGTTTCGAGATAGTCAACACCGTTTTCGGCTGCAGCGAAATAGTCGGTCAAAGTAATCGACCCCTTGTCCCGGACGGCGATATAAAGGTCATCCCCGTTTCTGGAAAGATGCAGGTCATCCTTGCTGATATCCTTCAATTGCAAAAACTCAGGGCCATCTTTGCCTACGACAAGTTCACCGTTTTCGTAAATATTCCCGGAAAAGTTGAGTGTCGCCTCAACTTGTCCACCCTTGCCATCGGCAATCAGCACCGTCGTAGTATCGCTATCAGAAAAATCCGGACCGGGCTCATACGACCACCCACCGTCTTGGTCAACCGACAGGACACCCTGCCCCGGCGGTGCGCTGACCAGGTAAGTCAGGGAGTCTCCGTCAATGTCAGTTGCCTCGATCACACCGGTCAGGACCCCGGAACCCAACACGGCAAACTGGCCGGTTATGCTGTCCACTGTCGGCGCATCATTCACCGGCAGGACGTTGAACCTGAGTGTCGATGTGGTCACCTCGCCGGCACTGTTCCGGATTTCCACGATGGCCTGATCGGCGCCATTGAAGTTTTCGTTCGGCCGGTAATTCCAGCTTCCATCCGGGTTGACAGTAAGCTGACCGTTGGCACCGGCCTCCTTCACACTGTAGACGACACCGTCACCCGGGTTGCCCAGCTCAATAACTCCGCCTGCGGTATTGTCTTCGAGAAAATCGAGTTCATAATTTCTCGCCCGCAGGACAAGCACTTCCTCAAACGATTGAGACAGACCGTCACCGAAAACAATGTTTTCAATTTTATGCTCGAGGGTATCCCAGTCCTTGAGTAAAACATGGTTGCCGTCGGCCAGGGCCACCGAGACGTCGTTCCCTTGACGAACGATCCAGGTATCATCAAACGTTATCCCTTCACCCAGCACCAGGGCATCAATCCCACCGGCATCAAGGACCATATCGTTACCGTCACCCAAATTAAAGTGATAGGCGTCTCTGCCGAAGCCTCCGTACAGAGAATCATTACCGGCTTCACCATAGAACAGGTTGTCGTCACCGGATGATGAGACCACATCATTGCCGGCGCCGGCATGGACGATATCGGCCCCGGTCCCGGTAAATATCGTGTCAGCGCCCGAACCGGTAACGATATGGTCATTACCGGAACCGCCATCAACACTATGCGTTCCCTCGCCCAGGATGATCGAATCATTGCCCCCCCTGGCGGTGATTGTGTTATCCCCTTCAAGACCGTTCAGAACATCATCGTTTTCGGAGGTGAAGAAATGATTATAGAGGTCCATGGCGGACATTTCGGCCCCGTCACTGAAAACAAAGTTTTCAAGCCGGGTTGATTGACCATGCCAGTTTTCAATCACAATTTTTTGGGAAAGCGCAGAGGGAACCGGCTCATAGAAACCGCCGGATGCTTCGGTCTTCAGTTTCTCTACCTCGTCAATAATGCCGAGAGTCAGATTACCCGTATCCGGAGCAAGAGATGCGACCAGATCAGAAAGAAGGATATCGGGACCGAAGACGAGACTGTCCAATCCAGCCGAATCGACAATCTTGTCCTGGCCGTCCCAGCGGTTATAAAGGTAAGCATCATCACCGGCACCGCCGGCAATCAAGTCAGCACCAAAACCGGCGTTGATCACATCATCGCCAGCACCGGCAGACACGATATCGTCGCCATCACCGGCGCTCAAAATGTCAGCTTCATCGGTTCCGGCAATTGTCTTAGCAACTCGTTGCCAGGCGTCCAGGAAAACCTGATCGGCATAACCTTTAGCATCGCGGCCATTGACTTCGATCGCATTGAGATATGCTTCGTTTTGATTAATGTAAGCCTGTCTTGCATCCAAACCGGCTGCAATAGCATCACTTGTGATGCGTGTGCCATCAGCCAATACAAATTCTTCAATGGTTTTACCGGGACTGAACTGATCCGGCAGAAAAATATCATCCTGATAAACTTTGGCGTCAGGAGTCAGTGTATTGCCGTCACCATGATTAAACCCGTAGCTTTCAGCATTGCCAAAGGCTTCCGTCACCCAATCCGGATCAACATTGGCAGGATTAGTTTTATCCCCGAAACCGATGTACAGGTCGGATCCTTCCCCGGTCAGCCCGCCCCTGACAAAATCGACATTTTGCATGTCGATTCCAACACCGAATCTGACTACATCAAAACCACCCCAATCGCCGGCGCCGTTAAAATCAACATTCCAGACAGATGATCCCCATTCGAAAGATTCAGCACGACTTGCCCAGGATCGCGACTCATTAATCATGTCATTCAGGTAGTAGTCGCCGTCCTTGAGAGTGTCGCGTCCGTCCCCCTTATTGAACAGATAGGTATCGTCACCCTCCATGCCGTTCAACAGGTCGCTTCCGGTGTCACCGGAGATGATGTCATTCAGTTCACCACCGACAACAGCATCATCCCCGGCTTCGGCGCTGATGGTATTGTCCGACCAGTCAACCCCGCGAATCATCTCGCTGTTATCGCTCGAGAGAAGCTCCATAACATCATCAGCCGACAACACCCGATTTTCAGCTTCCAGCAAAATATCCTCGATCGTGTAGTCCTTGTCGTAGAACTGTTTGATCAGAATTGAATCCGCGTTTTGCCGATACTCTTCGAAGAAGGCGGTCTGACTGTTGGTCTCCTCCAGGTAAGATCTGATACTGCCGAAATCGTTGGTATAAGCTTCATTGATGTAGCCATCGGTTAATTGATAAGAAAACTGGCGCAGGGCCTTGTCGCTGTAAGCGGCAAGAAAGTCAGGAGTGACTTGACGCTGTTCCTAGATCCATTGATTCGTGGTCGGGTCCTGAATCCATTCGGATAAGGAACGGCCACTGTAGTGATTGACAATAATATCGATATTCGCTTCCCGGTTATTCCAGGTATCAGAACCATCGACAGGGTTGATTTTCAATAAGAGGTCGTTGGCGCGGTCATTATTGGCATCGTAGACATCTGTCGCCCAGTAGGCCTCGAGATCTTCAAATCGGATATCGCCTTTAAGGGCCAGAGTGTCGTCACTCGGCGCGGCATTGGCAACAGGCTCCCACACGTTTTCCTCAGCACCACCGGTATCGCCATCACCCGGGTCGCCGTAAATTCCATAGTCACCGTAGCCGCCATCACCGGTGTCGATGGTTCCACCAGTAATCGCATCCGGGTCTTCAGCATCGAGAATGGTGTCGTTATTGTCACCCCGTTCGAACGAATAAGTATCGTTGCCGTTGCCGGCGTTCAGAAAATCGTCGCCGGCACCGCCATACAGTTGATCATTGCCGCTATGACCAGCCAGATTATCCGGGCCAGACCCACCGGTGACCGATTCGTTCTCGCTATTTCCGGTGAACGTGTTGGCAGAAGCAGCGGTCGCTTGATGGTCAACGAACCGGTCGGTCCAGGCATTGTAGAGTATCGATTTCAATTCAAGATTGTTTGATAAATTCCACCAGGCAACTCCAGACACATCCGTGCCATTCAGAAGCGCAATTGCCTCCAGGGAGGAATTGATTTGCTCACGGGTGATGAAGGAGCCATCGCTCATCTCAAATCGCTCAACACTGTTGCCAACGATCCGAACGTCATGCTGCTGCTCAAGCCCGTAGCTGATGAGAAGATCGTCCCCGTCCCGGGTGAAGAGTATATCTTCACGGGCAATATCGTTGAGGAAGAGGATTCTGTCAAAACCATCAATATCGGTAATGACATCGCGACTCTCCTGGGCCACCCAGGGGGGTGTGTTCTCGGAGCTCAGGATATAGGTATCGTCACCGATGCCGCCATCCATGGTGTTCCAGCCATAACCGGCATCAAGGCGATCATTCCCCTCACCACCCGACAATTGATCATCGCCAAGGTGACCAGTCAGGACGTCATTACCGGCCAGACCATAGAGTACAGAGCCTTCACCGTCGACCGCTTCAATCCGGTCATCATGATCACTCTGCAGAGCGGCAATCAGGTCGTGCCCGGAAAGGACTGTGCCATCGACAAACCGGAAGTTCTCAACCCGGTTAACGGCAACACTGTTGAGTTTTTCGTAGAACGGGAAATCGGCCTCATTGCCGAGGCTGCTGTCGCTACCGTCCAACGCTTCCGGAACCACCCGCTTGTACCAGTCCCTGATGATGATCTTGTCGCTCAGCTCAGCCGGTGTCGCGTCAGGATTGGCGGGGTCTTTCAACGCAACGATCAGGTCGTTGCTGTTAATATCAGTGTCACGATTAACCGGCTGACCGTTCGCATCAACGGCATGATCCCAGTAGAAGACCACGTCATCCGCCGTAATCTCTTCACCAAAGAAGATGGTGTCATTGCCGGCATCGAAAGAATGGCGAACGACCTTGTATTCGCCCTGACCAAAACGATCGGTTACGTATTCGGTCTGGTCATACCCTGCGTCATCAATAAGGATGTCGGTGCCATCGCCACGGTCAAAGATGTAGTGGTCATCGCCGAGGCCACCCTGAAGATTGTCAGAGCCGGTGCCACCGATGAGGATATCATTACCACCGGCACCGATCAGGGTGTCGTCACCTTCATTACCACTTAATTGATCACTAAAACCCTCAATATTCACATTGCTGTAATCAGGAAGGTCATCGCCTACCAACGTATCGTTCCCGGTGCCACCAGAGAGGTAATCACCCCCCTCATTACCACTCAGGACGTCATCACCACCTTCACCATTAACCCAATCATTGCCGCCGGCACCGCTTGCGACATCATTTCCGTCACCAGCGTTTACAAAATCATTGTGACTTGTAGCTAAAAGAGTATCTGCCCCCCCCAGAGCATTGATATAAACGGACTGGTCTGCTAGCGAAAGGTTGATAGTCTCATCACCATCGGTGAAAATTGCATCCATGATGCCCTGGCCGTCGAGACTCGATCCATCATCAAATGTCAGGTTTTCAATTTGCGTCTGCTTGTTGAACCAGTCCTTGACCAGGATCCGGTCAGTCAACAAG
The DNA here is from genome assembly GCA_002869615.1 of Desulfuromonas sp. Classification (NCBI taxonomy): domain Bacteria; kingdom Pseudomonadati; phylum Thermodesulfobacteriota; class Desulfuromonadia; order Desulfuromonadales; family Desulfuromonadaceae; genus Desulfuromonas; species Desulfuromonas sp. Next base: position 12,249 of record PKUH01000089.1, read on the forward strand.
TCAATGGTCTTACCTTCATCTTTAAGTGCAATAATCAGATCATTCTGGTATTCATCGCCAAAAACACCACCCCAGGCAACAATTACATCGGCACGGGTCAGTCCACCCTGAATATGAATGGTGTCATCACCGGAGCTGGTGTGCCACCATTCGGTTGGCGCACCGTAGTCTTTAATTAGATCCCTGCCATCGCCCTGGCCGAAGTAATAAACATCATTGCCGCGACCGCCATTAAGGATGTCATTCCCGGCACCACCGGTTAATTGATCAGCGCCTTGGCCGGTCACAACAGTATCATTGCCACCCTTAGCCATAACAATCTGGGCAGCATCATTATCATACGTGACAGTGTCATTGCCTTCGGTATAAAGAAGGTTCAGGATGTCCTGAGGGGCTAAATTCTGGCCATCACTGAAAATAAATTTTTCGATACGGCTGTTCTCACCGTAGAAATCCTTGATCGTAATTTTGTCAGTCAGGCTGTTTTTCAAGGAAATGATGACATCATTGCCAATGGTCTTGACATCCAGATCGTCCGGGACAATTCCGTCCCCTAACTTGATTGTATCATCACCACCCGACACCGATTGCTGGTAGGCAACCTTCTCCCAACGATAAGTTTGATTTGAAACGTTGTAGACTCTTTCATACTGATAGCGCGTAATGGTTGCCGCATCATAAATCGTGTCGGAGCCATCACCAATTCCAAACAGATAGAGATCGTTGCCGCTCTCACCATTCAGGAAATCTGTGCCGGCATTACCGGCCAGAATATCGTCACCTTCACGGCCAAGAATCTGATCATCACCGCTACCACCAGAAAGTTCATCAGCCGACGTATTTCCATAAATTGTATCGTTGCCGGAGCCACCATCAAGCTGACTTCCTTCGGCTAAAGCCTTGATCGTGTTAGGGCCATCAGTCCCCATCAGGGCCATGATGTCCTGGACGGTCAGCAGTTCACCGGTTTCAGTCAATTCAATTGTTTCAATCCGGTTTTTTGCCTGATACCAGTCCTCAATGGTAATGATGTCGGTATGGTCTTCGAAAGAATCCAGAGCTATTGTCGGGTCAGATATGCCAATCAGGAGCTGGTCGCTATCAGCATCGACTTTGAAGGTCAGCCACTCCCGACTAATTCCGGCCCCGAAACGAAGAGTATCTGAACCGGCGTCGTTGACATTATTGTCGGCATCTAGAATAAGATCACGCCCGTCACCTTGATTAAATACATAAACATCATCGCCACTGCCTCCCCAGAGTGAATCAGCGCCTTCGCCGCCAACCAGGGTGTCGTTTCCGGCCTGAGTATCAAGTCCGTCATCACCGGCACCACCAGCAAGAAAATCATTGCCGTCATACGTACTGATGATGTCATCACCGCCGTTGCCATTGAGGCTATTGTTAACTCCAGCGAAACCGTTAAAAACATCGTCGCGCTCTGTACCCATGGCATTGAGCACATCCTGCGCGTCCCAAACGGTACCATCCTCGAACTCAAAGGTTTCAATACGGCCGACAGAGTCATACCAGTTTTTCAGGGTAATCCGATCAGGACTGTTCTTGAACTGGACGACGACATCTTTTGTGCCCTGCCCCCAAACAACTTCAAGATCGCTTGACAAGATGCCGTTTTTAAAGGTTAATTTATCAATACCGTCAACATCAGAGATGACATCTTCACCGCCACCATGACCGAAGGTATATGTATCGTTTGCCTGCAATCCGGAATAGGTGTCGTTGCCGGCACTGTCGGTGAAGGTCGTATCAACCGCGACCCCGAGAACATCGTCATTCCCTTCGGTTCCGACCAGCTGCAGCATCTCGCCGATATCCATAGCCGTACCATCGGCAAATTCAATCGATTCGATCCGGGTCAACTCGTTGTACCAACCCTTGAGACGAATCTTGTCACTTAACTCATCAAAAGTTTTTCCTGTTTCTTTGAGAGCAAAAACCAGGTCATCGGCGGAACGTTGTCCGACAACATCAGAAACATTAATCCCATCACCAAATACCAGGGTGTCCTGCCCGGCATCGACCTGAACGATTGTTTCTGAACCGTCAACTTCAACCTGGACCATTTCGTTCTTATCTATAATCCGGTCGACATCATCACCCCGATTAAAGATGTAACGATCGTCGCCTTCACCACCCTGCAACTCGTCGTTACCGGCATCACCGGCCAGCGTATCGTTACCACCCATTCCGAAAATGAAATTGTCCTGATTGTCACCTGTTATGGTGTCGTCTGTTTCGAGCCCGACGGCAACACCCCCTGATCCGGCCATAGAAGAAAGTATTTCGTCAGAGGCAAAAGAGCTCCCATCAGCGAATTCAAAACTCTCAATTCGATTTTCAGTCAGGTACCAGTTTTGCAGCGTGACAACATCAGCAAGGTTATCAATAGTGTTGATGCCATCTGCAAGACCAACTAACAGGTCATTACCTGATTTTTCGACAATCAGATCTGAGCCGTTAATACCTGGGCCAAATGTGATTTTATCAATATTGAGGCTATCTGAAACAGACAGGTCAAGGACCGCATCGCGACCGTCACCGAGATTAAACAGGTAGGTGTCGTTCCCACCTGAATCGACAATTGAATCGTCACCACTGCCGCCTGCGACGGCATCATCGCCCAGACCTGAATTGATCGTATCTGAACCGGCCCCTCCAGATAAAACATCATCACCGCCTCCGGAACGGATAATGTCATTACCGGCGAGACCTTCATAATCAATATTAGCATCGGCGAAGAGAACGATATCGTCGCCATCGGTTGCGGGTTGAAAAGCACCAAGGAAACCATTCAGGTCAAAGGTTTCACCACCAACAAAGGCAAAAGATTCGATCTGCTTTCCACTGGCGGCACCATGATTGATAATCAGGCGATCCGACAGCTCGGCAATCGTCGTCCCCTCTTCCTTGATAGCGACAACAAGATGATCACTATCAGCGAAGACCTTAACCATAATCATCTCAGGTGTAATTCCAGCACCAAAGAAAAGTGCGTCTGTCCCTCCGGACTCATCAAGAAGAACGGTGCCGTCACCAATACTGAAGGTGTGGGTGTTATCCGTATAGTGACCTGCTTCAAGCATTTCATCAAAATCAAGAACCCGGTCTGAAAACTCAAAGCGTTCTATCTTGCCCTGAGCAAAAGCACTAACAATGCGTACAGAACCGAAAACATCACCGTATTCGGGACGTTCAGAATCGACAAATTTCAGGATCAGGTCATTCATATCACGGGTAATTGTGAAATTATTCGAAGAGATATTGTTCAGGATGAGAGTGTCAGGCGTATTGCCGACCTGGCCCAAGTCCTTTATCACATCATTGCCATCATCGAAGGTGTATTTGTATGTCGTGGGACGCGATGAGCCCTGGATCGTATCGTCCCCCTGTCCACCCTCAAGAACATCATTACCGTAACTGCCACCACCATAAATGACGTCATCGCCGGCGCCACCCTTTATAATGTCGTTACCTCTCTCGCCGTTCAGAACATCATTGCCGGCACCACCACGAATCACATCATCACCATAAACACCGGTGATCTGATCATCACCGGCACCACCATGAATGTTGCCATCAGCGATAGTTGACCCTCCCTGGTTGCCCAGGTAGCTGGTATCGCGGACATGACCAATGATGTCACGCTCAACATTGACACTCAGTTCAATATCATTTGTCAGGAGTATGTTCTGAAGATCGGTGTCAAGCAGTATATCACGATCCATATTATCTAGTGGCGCCAACTGGTCACGTTCAAGCATGACTGCCAGTAAAGTTGCAGCATGAGAAAAATCGGGATGTCCGGCGCCTGACATTAATGTCGTTTCAAGTCGATAATAGAGTTCCGCCCGATTCAGCCGTCCGCTTTCGATGTCATAAATATTTTTGCCATACAAATCCTGGGCAAGAAGGTCAATGACGACCGATTCACGTAAGTAGGCGTACTTGTCCGCCATATTTTTGGCCATTTCGGTACCGATAACATCATCGGTCAACTCGCCATCGACATACATCTGGAACGGCTGGCCACTGAACGCTTCCAGGATCGCCACATCCTGAGCCATGGCATATTCACGGAAAATTGATTTAAATTGCGGATTGGCGTAGTTGTGATTCAGGATTTCCTGAACACCACGAGCTTCTGATGGATCGATATCTTCAGTCCCGGTCCAACTGGCGAGAAGATCATCCGCTTTTGAATAAAGCTGGGATAGATCATTAGAGTTGTCAGCCAGAAGTGCATTAACTTTATCTTTCAGATCAACGTCGATAGCCATCGCATGGCCGAGATTAATTACCCGACCACTGCCGGAAATATCGGGCATCAACAAAACATCAGCCGGGACAACCCCTTCAAATTCATAGGTCGTGTCGCGGGCATCACGCTTGAACCAGACATCGCGAATCGCTTTATTTTCGGTGAGGGTGTTGCCGTTTTCATCGGTGAGGATATTGTCGCTGGAGTCTGTCTGACTTTGCGTGAAGGTTGATTCGTGCGAAACGAAGTTCAGCTCTTCGCGGGTGCCGGTCTCAGTTGCATTGAGATTGATTGATTTGATATTGAGTTCATCGAGAGATTTCAGTTCACCGGCATCGGTAACACCATCCTGATCAGCATCAACCCAGACATTAAGCGATTGGAAGGCCTCGTCCTTGATGTCGATCTTGCTATCGCTGTTGTTGTCGTAATCGGCCAGAGCCTGGAATCCGTTTTCGTGATTGATTCCATCCTTGTCTTTGGTGTAGTTGCCGAAAAGCTCACCACCATTATCGACAATACCGTTTTGATTCAGATCGATCGTCAACAAACCATCGGATTTTTCAACCCAACCGACCCGTTCTTTGAAGTTGTCTCCGTCGAGATCAAAATGGATTTGGTTGTCGTACAACGATTCAGAGGTGATGTTATTGCCATTCAGGTCGAGAACGAGCGGAGAAGAGAAATTTGGCGAGGCCGTACCAGAACCCGGCCCAACATCGCCAGGCGCACCGGTGCCGTCGGCAGTAGTTCCATTCGGGTTGGAAGGATCAATGAGTTTTCCCTCCAGCATATTAATTTTAACTGTGGAAATACCCCCACTAGGAAACTCAACAATCACATTCCCGGTTTCTGGGTCTACACGATATATTGTTCCATCTTCAGAAACGTATACATTATCCTGGTTTGCAACCTTTTCCGCTTCGGGGAATACATCACTGGTAGGATTTGTCAAATGTGGAGGTTTGGGGGTCTCGTATCTTTTCTCAACTACGAGGGGCTGATCAGGATCGGGAGAAGGCTCTTCGACAGGAGAATTTTCAGGATCGACCGGATTCGAACCACCACCGCCAACATCCCCTCCATTACTTTCGATAATAGGTTCATCGGGGATCTCCGGCGGCAAAGGTGGAGGGTTGTCATTCCCTCTGTCGATGGGTATAACAGGAGGCTCTTCATGGATTTCATACAAACTGATGCCAAGGTTACCATTTGCCCAACTTTGAATTGTTATTGAGTCGCCAGAATTTCGGTGTGTGACGATCAGGCTGCTTCCTGATTTTTCATAGCGGAACACCCGATCTTCACTAAGCCAGTAATCCCACCTTGAAGTACTCGTAACCTTTTTAAAACCCTTACTAAGACGAATGCCATCGTAGTAATTGACCGGTGTATTTGTTCCCGGTTCTTTGACTGCCAAGGCATGATCTGCAACCGTACCTGCCCCAGTAACAAAAACTACTTTTCCAAGATCATCAGCATCGACAATCGTATCACCCGACATTGCGTAGTATGTGTCGTATCCACTACGATCCGTCAGTGTATCATTTCCACCATTGCCAAATAGTGTGTCCGCACCAATACCACCTTCAATTACATTGTCCTGTCCTATTCCACCAATGACAGTATCTGAGCCTTTACCTCCATTTAAAGTATTATTACCAGAACCACCAAATATAATATCGTCACTATCGGATCCAGTAATAATATCGTCACCAGCATCACCAAAAATTGATTCAATATGTATGATCTTGGCGCCAGTAAAATCGAGCTTATCCTCGCCAATTGTCCCAAAGATTTGGTTATGATCTCCTCCCATACCATCTATTTCTTCGATTGAGTGTTCTCTACCTAATTCACGAACACGAATTATGTCATTGTCATCGCCACCAATAATTTTATCGTGCTTATCGCCACCAAAGAAAGTGTCATAATCTGAATCATTGCCGAAGACGGCAAATATGTCTTTACCGTCTCCACCACTCAGCGTGTCCCTCCCTTTACCTCCTTCAATATAATCATTTCCTAGTCCACCAGATATCGTGTCATTACCTTCCATCCCATAGAGGTGATCATCACTGAACCAGTTACCGCCAACAACATCCTCTCCTTCATCTGTACCAAAAACATAAGTTGATGGCCCTTTGATATTGACCATATTATCAACATCATAACTCTGGGCAGTAATGTCATTATTAGGATTGGTATCATTGTCAAGATTCAAAAAGTTTAGATGACGGTCTGAAGAAGAAGGTGCTTCAGGGTGTGTCAAATGGAAAAGAAATTGAGATCGATCTTCGATAAACTTTTCAGAATAATTCTCAATCTCAAGATAACCATCAACGTTATGAAGGCTATAGTCGATACCGGTAATGGCAAAGGGGTTAAGTTTGAGTAGCGCATAGAGATAAGCGGGGTCACTTTGGACTGATGTTTGAATGGATATACAGGAAATATCGGCCAATGAAGTTATAGTTGCTTGACCTGGAAGCGATGACTCCAGATTATATAGGTTGGCGTAAAAATTTTCACGTTTAGTTTCTGTTGTGGGGAACTTTTTGCTATATATTGCCCCTACTGCCGCAAGTGTCTTTTCAAGGATCAAATCTTTGTTGGCTGGTATCGCTTTTATTATAGTACTGACAACTTCTGTGCTTAAAGAGGGATCAATAGTTGCAAACAGGTTGTAAAGGGCTAGAGCGTCAACAAGATTCACCATATAGTGATTTGCAATCAGGTTCGGAAATTGATCTTCAATTGATACAGTCCGAATCTCCCCTATCATCTGTCCTAACCCAGCAGTAGCCGATACCCCTTGCAGTGCCCTGATATTAGATATTTTGTCGTTTGGTATTGCGGCATCGATAAGTCCAAAAATATCCATAAATTCAGTTTTAATATTTGTAATGCCTTCTTGAACCGTAAAGCCCGGTGAATTGTAGGTGTAAGCTGCAAAAACGAGAGCATCAAATTCCGCGGTCAACGCTTGTGCCAAAAAACCTCCTAAAGAGTGACCGGTAACTGAAAAACCCGACTTGAGCGTTCCATTATCCATCCAAGTCTGGACCTGTGTGGAAAGCGCTGCATATTGTGCTTGGTATTCAGGAGTCCCTAGTACCGCAATATCAATAGCATCTGTAACAAAATCGTTGAAATCATCTGTCCCGCGGATAGCCACAACCTGGTTACCATTACTATTTTCAAAAATTACGACTGATAAACCAGTAGGGTTTTGAACTGTCTGTTCATCTCCGAACTCATCAAAATATGTTTTCTCGACTATGCCATTGTATTGGTCAAGAACACGCCAACTTTTAGAAAAATATTGTGCTTGGATTGGTGCCATGCCTTTACCGTTACGCTCTAATTCCTCCGCATAAGCCACAGGGCTCATCCCTTCGTAAAATTCTGAATAAGCCGCAAACGCCAATTCTGCAAAAGAATAATATTGAGCTACCTCATTCATTGCGCCCCTCGCTTAATAAATATTGATTTTTCAAGCTTTCCGGTAGATTCTTCAATTTCCGGACAATTATAGGTTGACGGAGCCCATGGGCCAGGAATATCCCCACCAGCACGCCCATACCGAATTGCTACTCCGAGGACATTACCATCACTTTTCCTAACTATTCGCGACATGTACTTAGTTATAATAGGATCGTCGCGACGAACAATTATTCTATCAATTTCGTAATAATATTGATCTTCTGGCTCAATGAATTTTTTATTTTTTATTCCAACATTGCCATACTTATCAAACTTCTCCGCAGGCAATGTTACGGTCTCATGAACCTTTATCCCTCCGTCCTTTACACACAATGCTCGCACTTGGGCATCCCAATACATTTTCTTCCCTACCACCATCCAGAACGCCCCACCGAACCAACCAGCAAACAAGATAGCCGCAATCACTAAATGTACAATTTTTTGTTTAAGCCTGATCGGCTTAAAGCGCCCCCAAACCCTAGAAACTAAAAAACCTAAAAACAACCAAACAGCAATTAATAAAAATAGATAAATACCACTCATTAAATTTCTCCTTCTAATTCATACTTTATAATGGAAAAATGGAGAGGCAATTTTTCAGGCCTGCCCTTTGGTCCAATCATTGACTCAAATCCTAATTTGCGGCATGTGATAATTCTGCGGGGTCAGATCTTCACATTTGACAGATTCAATTCCCTAACAAAAACATCAATCAATTTTTTCAATTCATGATCACACTTAAGCTGACGACTAAATCGACGGCTTAATTGAGAAACCCCAGACACACCAAGGTTGAAATGCTCGCCGATTACATTAAGTTTTTCGCCGGTATACTGATGGCTGAGATAAACCATAATTTTCTTTGCCAGCTTTGGATCCTCAGACAACCTACCTGACACGGTTCCAACAATTTGCTTGATAGTCGGCCTTGATCGTAGGGCTTTTAATTCAGGCACCTCAGCACTATTCGCCTCAGGGTTTAAATGTTTTTCCTTTATCCTTGAGACAAAATCTTCACTCCCTAAAATTGTTGATACAAAAAACGGCTGTGAGGAGTTGGGATCATCACCAGCCAACCTGTCTTTGACAAAATCCCGATATTTAATGCAACGTTGCTTTTCATCTCCACCCAAAAAACCTTGCAGAAAATAAATGTTCAACCAGTCTGGAGCATTATGCCTTCCGATATATGCATGGTAACTGCTCCATGGGTAATCTTCCGGGAACGACACTATTTCAGCTCGCACCGGGTTTAAATGGATATAACGCGACAACTCCAATGCATACGTGTCTGCTTCAACCAGGAATGCCTTATACCGGCCTTGCAAGAGATGGCCTGAACGGCAATGTTTGATATTGAAGTAAATCGTGTATGCACCATTTAGATATTGCATAACCTTGGAAAGATTCCCCTCAGGTGTTTCCAGAAACAAGTGATAATGATTAACCATCAAGCAATAACAGTGGATTACGGCACCGTAACGGTTTACTGCTGATTCTAAATATTCAAGAAATCGCTCCCGATCACGCCTGGTTTTAAAAATTTCCTTCTTTTCATTTCCCCGGGAAATCACATGATAAAATGCACCTGGGTACTCAATTCGCAACGGTCTCGCCATTTCTCACCCCCTCCGGTTCAATGGCATTGGTAAACAGTTTATTTTGTCAAATGTGAAGATCTGACCCCGATTAGTTCTTGCGCGAATAGAATGATGACCAGAATATACAGAAATACCTTGAAAAGTTTTGAGCGCATATCCCCTCCGGATTCATTACAAAATAAAAAAGCCGAGCTATCAAAGATGGGTATCTTCGATAACCCGGCTATCTTCAAAGATGAAGACCCGTGGCTTTCCGCCCCTTCTTCACAGAAGGTTTGGCCGTTCGGAATGTATCCCCCTCAAACACATGCTATTTAATATCGACAAGTGAATTAAACACGATCATCTGTGTTTGTCAACTCTGCCTAATCACAAAAAGTCAGTTAAAATTTACAACTAAATTAGTAAATAATTTTAATTATTTGAAAAATAAACAGAAATTTCAAAAAATCGAAAACAATTTTTTTTACCGAACAATCGATTTATTAAGTTGTTCAGATCTGATCTGACGTAGTTTCACCCTTCCCTGCCCAAAACTGCCCACTGCCAACTGTTTTTCACCTCTGACATTTCGGGCAGAAAAAGGTTGAGCGCCCGGCCAGCCTGACGTTGCGGATCGGTTCGTGACAGACAACGCATGGCTCACCCTCGCGCCCGTAGACTTTCAACTGCTGTTTGAAGTAACCGGGCTTGCCGTCGCTGCCGGCAAAATCGCGGATGGTGGTGCCGCCCTGGCGGATCGCCTCAGTCAGGACCGCCTTGACCTGCCTGACCAGGCCTTCATAACGGCTCGCCGAAATACGATGGGCGGCCCGCCGCGGGTCGATTCCGGCGGCAAACAGGGCTTCACAGGCGTAGATGTTGCCGACGCCGACGACAATCTTCTGGTTCATTAAAAAGCTTTTGACCGAGCCGCTGCATTTTCGCGACCGGGCAAACAGATATTCAACATTAAAGTTGGCACTTAACGGTTCGGGCCCAAGATACCGGAATGGCGGCGATTCTTCAGGTTTTCCATCAACCAGGAAAATAGCGCCGAATCGACGGCTGTCATTGAGACGGAGGCATGTTCCGTTATGGAAAATGAGATCGAAATGATCATGCTTGAGCGGCTCAACCGAAGCATCCAGTACACGCAGGATCCCGGTCATGCCGAGGTGAACCACCAAAACGGAATGATCTAAATGGATCAGCAGGTACTTGGCGCGCCGGTTAACGGCATTGATTTTCTGATTGGCAATCTTGCGGTTGAGCTCCGGATCGATCTCCCAGCGCAGCTTCGGCACCCGGCAGATCAGCCGCGCGACGGTCTGACCGACCAGCAGCGGTTCAATGCCGCGCCGTACCGTTTCGACTTCCGGCAGCTCCGGCACAGCCGTTAGTCCTGCATCCGGGGGTCAAAGAGGTCGCGGATCCCTTCACCGAGCAGGTTGTAACCGAGAACCGTTACCAGGATCGCCAACCCGGGAAAGGCCGATAGCCACCAGGCGGTACCGAGGGTTTGCTTGCCGGCAATCAGCATATTGCCCCAGGATGGGGTCGGTGGCTGGACGCCGATTCCGAGGAAAGAGAGGGCACTCTCGGTCAGGATCGCCCCGGCAACCCCGAGGGTCGCTGAAACCAGGACTGGCGAGAGAGCATTCGGCAGGATATGGCGAAAGATGACACGGCTGTCGCTCCCGCCGATCGCCCGGGCTGCGAGTACGAAATCCCGCTCGCGCAGTGAGAGGAATTCGGCGCGGACCAGACGGGCGACGCCCATCCAGCTGGTCAGGCCGATAATGATCATGATGTTCCAGATTGAGGGCTCAAGAAAGGCGATGACCGCCAGAATCAGAAAGAATGACGGGAAACAGAGCATGAGATCGACAAAGCGCATGATCACCGAATCGACCCAGCCGCTGTAGAATCCGGAAAGCGCCCCGAGAATCACGCCGATCAGGGTTGCGATGCCGACTGCAACAAACCCGACCAGAAGCGAAATGCGGGCCGCATAGAGCATCCGGGTCCAGACATCCCGCCCGAGGTCATCGGTGCCCATCAGGTGCTGCCAGCTCGGCGGCTGCAGGCGCGACGAGATATCAATCGCCCCCGGATCACCTCCGAGCAACGACGCGAAAATCGCCAGGACAAACATGCTGGCAACGATAATCGCCCCGGTTAATGCCAGTCGATTACGGAGAATAACTTTCAACATTCCAGTTATCAGTTTCCAGTTATCAGTTTCCAGTTA
>PKUH01000090.1 GCA_002869615.1 Desulfuromonas sp.
CCGAGCTTTTTAAAATGTTGAATTTCTACCGGAAACGCCGCCGGACGCTGGATATCGATGGCAGTGACTTTCCTGGCGCCCATGGCATAGGCACCGAGGCAGACGTCCATACCGGCGTTGCCGGCGCCGATAACAACCACCTTTTCACCGACCTTCGGCCTGTTGCCACGATTAACTTCCTTGAGAAAGTCGAGCCCCTTGACCAGTCGTTCATGACCCGGGAACGGGATAACCACCGGGTTGTGAGCGCCGCTGGCGATCACAACCGAATCGTGATCTCCGCGGATTTTTTTGAACAGCTCTTCATCGACCGGGGAATTAACTTCAATATTAATGCCGAGCGCCTTGATCCGTTCAATTTCAGAATTCAGGGAATTCTCCGGCAGACTATCGGTCGGAATAACCTGGCGCAGTTTACCGCCAACCTCTTCATCTCCCTCGAAAATGGTCACAGCATGACCGGCCAGCCGGAGCTGCCAGGCCGCCGAAAGACCACCGGGGCCACCGCCGATGACGGCAACGTGCTTGCCGCTGTCAGCCTTCGGTTCGGGCGACTTCGCTTCGAGCGACATCCGCCCCAGTTCCTTCATGCCGACCGGCTTGTCGATAAATTGACGGGTGCAGGCGTCCATGCAGAGGTTAGGACAGACTTCGCCGCAGACCGACGCCGGGAACGGTGAATAGTTGAGCACATATTCCATTGACTCCTTGACCTTGCCGGCCCGCAGCAGATTAATCCGGTCCTGGGTCGGGATCGCACTCGGGCAGGAGACCTGACACGGGGCGCCGTACTTCTTGTCCTGCCAGTGCGGCACCTTGAGGCGATCGTCACCGGCATTGACCAGTCCGGCGACGTGGGTGTAGTCGTCCTTGACAACGTCGGCAAAGATGCCGCCATCCTCGACCCACTTTTGCAGACGGAACTCGTGCATGGTCGGGCGCGAGGCGACGACGTTCCGCTCCTCGTAAGACTTGGCGACAATCTTCTTCCACTTCGAAAAGTCGGTCAGCTCCTTGAGCAGTTTCTTTTTGTCGATCTTTTCAAGGAAGCCTGGCATGTTTTCCTTGAGGAACTTCTGATCGCCCTTGTCGAGATCGAGCAGCCAGACATCATCCGACAATCCCTTGACCGGACCACGAACATAAATCGTTCCACCGACCATGCCGGCGCAGGCGCGGTCACCGAGAACCGAATCGAGATCTTCGCGACCATAACCGCAGACCACGGCGATACCGCCTCCCATGAATTCAAAGGAGAAGGAGCCGGTGTTCTTCAGCACCCAGAATTGCGGTGCATCGTAGGCCGGATCGTGTTTCATCAGCGACCCGGAACGGGTTCCGACGCGACCGGCGACATAGATATTGCCACTGGCGGCGCAATGCGCCGTGGTATCGCCACCGTCGCCGAGAATGGTCAGCTCGGCGCCGGCGTTGAGCCAGCCGGCATCGGCCGGGGCCGAGCCTTCTACAATAATCTCGGTACCGTCAAGACCGAACGAGCCGACCCGTTGGCCCGGATTCTTGACCCGGAACTTGAGCGGGGCTCCATCTTCGGTCCAGAGTGGGCCGCCTATATCGTGATGACCAGATGAAGTAATTTCAAATTCGGTTTCGCCCTGATCCAGCGCGCTATAAACCTGCTGCAGCAGCTGCTGGGTCGAAATCCGCCGATTTTTCTCATCAAAACCGACAATTTTGGCAGACATATCGGATTCTCCTTAACAAACGTACTGAAGCTGAAGCTTGTCGGCGACAGCATGATCGGTGGATACCAGCGCGTCGGAACGACCGACCGGAAGCGAACTGTTGCCGATCGGCGCCAGCAATTTCCGGAATTCGGTATCCATCGCCAGGAAGTAGTTGACAATGTTCTGGGCGACCTTCTCCGGATCGAGACGATGTACCAGCGGACCTTCCTGGGTGGTGATCCCGACCGGGCAAAGCCCGGTGTTACAGGCATTGCAGCGGCCCATATCATTGCCGACACAACCGGCCATCTGCAGAATCAGCTTGCCACTGAATACGCCGTTGGCACCGAGAGCGATCATCTTGAAAGCATCGGCGGCAAGATCACCGGTTTTGCCGAGACCACCGGCAGCCCAGAGGGGAATCTGGCCCTGACGCCCCTGGGCGACAGCGGCAAGATAGCAATCCCGCAGTTTCGAGACAATCGGGTGTCCGGTGTGATCGAGTGAAACCTCGTGCGCGGCGCCGGTTCCGCCGTCGATACCATCGAGGAAGAATCCTCCGACAATATTGTACGGATCACGGACCAGGTTGTTGAAGACCGAGACCGAAGTCGCCGAAGCGGCAACCTTGATCGCAACCGGGACCCGGAACTTGAAGGCCGCGTTGAAGGAGAGAAACATCTTCTGCACGCTCTCCTCGATCGAATAGAGCCCCTGGTGGTTCGGCGGCGAGAGGAGATCGGCTTTCGGCACGCCGCGGATCGCCTGGATATGTTCGGCAACCTTGCCGGCCTGGAGCAGGCCGCCATCGCCCGGCTTGGCGCCCTGACCGATCTTGATCAGAACTCCGGCCGGATCTTCAAGCATGTGCGGCATCGCCTTGGCGATCCGGTTCCAGCCGAAGTGTCCCGAGGCAATCTGCAGAATCATGTATTTGAGATAACGGCTCTTGAGCAACCGGACCGGCACACCCCCTTCACCGGAACACATCCGGACCGGCAAACCACACTCCTAGTTGAGGTAGGCAGTCGCCATGGCGACTGCTTCCCACATACGCCAGGAGAGCGCACCGATCGACATATCACCGATAATCACCGGGTAGATCCAGCGCACAGGCGGCATCTTCTCTTTCGTGTCGAGCAACCCTTCAGGGCCGACGCCGAGAGGCAACTTCTTGGGCGGCATGATCCGACCGAACGGAGCCAGCAGGTCAAAGGTGTGACGCTGCGCATCCAGACTCGGGTCGGTCATCTGTGAAATACGGCCGACACGGATCTTGTCGAGAGTCCGGGAGGTTGATTCGAGATTTTTCCGGCCGCCCCGCTTGATCGAATCGCCGCCGAGACAGCGGGTGACGATCGGATGGCGGGTGTCGGGATTGCGCAACGGGGCAATCGCGTCGTTCGGGCAGACCTTCTCGCAAATGCCGCATCCGCGACAATAGTTCTTAATGTTCTTGACCTGGCGGATAACAGGGACGGCCGAGAAGCGCTGTTTCGGCTCTGGAAATTCCGATTCCGAGAAAACCATGCGTCGCCGCTCAACCTTCGCCTCAATGGCGCGGAAGGAGCAGGCGGAAACGCAGGAACCACACATCGTGCAGCGACTGGCATCATACTTGACCTTCCACGGGAGATCATTCGGCGTCACGTTCTGGACTCTCATTGTCTCCATCGCTGCACCTCCAGATTATTATCGATTGCGACAACCTCCCGCTCGTGCGGATAGATGTCGGCGTCCCACTGTCTATCGGGCAGGACTTCATTAATGCCACATACCTCGGATGAAATAACCACTGTCTCATCGGTGCGACCGATGACGACCGGACGCAGTTTCTTGGCATCACAGCAGGTAAACATCGTATTGTCCGGCAACACACCGATGATGGTGTTCGGACCGTTGATCTCAAGATGCGCCAGCGACTGACGGATCGCCAGAAGCTGCTCCTTGTCCTCACGATGTTCGATGTCCTCGAACGGCAAAGGCGTGATGACATGCTTGAAATAGGAAAGCGGCCAGCCGAGCTCCCGGTGGACATAGTGCAGCGAATAGAGGAAACACTGCGAATCCGACTCGAAGCCGATGTAGCCCCGGTGCAGTTTGCGCTGGAATTCAACATTCTTCAGGTAGAAGGTATTCTCGCCATTGGCCAAAGCCGTATAGCCCTGAAGGAAAAACGGATGCGCCGCGTAGCGGACGATGTCGTAGTTGGTGTTCTGGCGGCACTGGGCAGTGATAACCTTGGCCGTAAACTTTTCGTCCGGTTCCCAGAGATTGAAGTAGGTCCCGATATCACGCGGATCGCCAATCTCCTTAAGGGTAATCACGTCGGGCCAGAACGAGTAAACGAAGCCGAGCTCATCATCTTCAAGCGCTTCGCGCATTTGCAGGCGCATATCAACCAGAAGCTCTTCCTTTTCCTTCTGGTCGCCGTGGCGAAAACTCTTGGGATAGTCGAATGTTTCGAAAACATAGTTCGGCATGGCGTTGATATCGAGACCCGGCAGATCACTTGTTTCCGGAACCCACTGCATCACGCGTTGAAACCCGGCATCATGCAGGATATCTTCGGCAATTTTCAGACCTTCGTCAGTGCAGGCCATCGAAAGAGTCGGAAGATGCTTATAGCTTTCGAAGATCCCGCCAAGGTCGTGCATGACCATGGCAAATCCCGAGTTGTCGTGCCCCTTCTGCTGTGACTGCATTAATCGCAGGGCCTGGCTCGGGTGCACATAGTTCAAGCTCTTGATCGCTCCTATGCGGCACATATTATTTTTCCTCCGTTGAATCGGTTATTCTTAAACACAGAACGGTCAATCCATCGACCAGCCAGCAATATTGAGCAAGGAATATGCCAGCACGACTGGGTCCTGATCAGATCAATCAAATACCGGAATAAGATTCATAAGATACCAGAATCAAAAGGTTTATTCATAAAAAGCCAAACGATGCCTGGCAGAGTCAAAGCTGTTGCAATGGATAAAAAACCTGCCCCCTTGCAATAATTTGCACAATATGAGTACATAAAACACACAGTTCGCAGGGAAGCCAAGGAGAAACTAATGCTCTTGCCCCCATCGGTGCCATGAAAAAGCATTATTATTAAAGCACGAAATCGACCCTGCGTCGAAAGGAGCATGATATGAACAAGGGTGAACATGACAAAATCTGCAAGGCCGGCAACCGGGGCAAGATGCGCAACGTCGAACACCAGA
>PKUH01000091.1 GCA_002869615.1 Desulfuromonas sp.
AGCCCCCGGCAAGGGAGCGGTTTCTTTGGTTCGTTTCTTTATCGCTCAATAAAGAAATGAACCCGGCTGCCGGGCCGGGACCCGGCGGTTCTTCTTGTCTTCTGTCTACAGGGGGACACTTCCCTGAGATTCGGGTAGTGTCCCGACTTAACTTAAGTACAGGTAGTGCCCCTGGTTACCAGCACAGTGTGGGCGCATGCACACGAATTTGCCAGCAAAGGAGCAACGCTTCAACTTCTAACCTAGGCCGGCTCAAGTCCGGCAAACTTGAGGAGGAGTTTTTTCGGACCGATGCGTTGAAAATAGACGATCACCTTCTGGTTGTCCCCCTGCACCTCGATCCGCCGGACAACGCCGACACCGAACTTGACATGGCGAACGTTCATGCCGATCCGCAGCCCCTCTTCTGCATCCGGAACAACCCGGACATCATCAACAAAATCGTCCGGCTCATCTATTGCCACTTGCTCGCCGATTGATTCGAATACCGAGGCGAGGTTGTTGCTGGCCGCATGCTGCATCCCATCGGCCGCCGGCTTCTGCAGATGCGTGCGCGGAATGTCGGCAAGAAAAACCGACGGCGGATTATACTGGTAGGATCCGTAGATTCGACGGCGGCGGGCATGGGTCAGATAGAGCTTGTCCATCGCCCGGGTCATGCCGACGTAACAGAGTCGCCGTTCCTCTTCGAACTCATCACCGCCGTATCCGGCCCTTGAATGTGGAAAAATCCCCTCTTCCATTCCGGCCATGAATACGACCGGAAACTCGAGCCCTTTGGCGGCATGCAGGGTCATCAGAGTCACCCGGTCAAGCGACGGATCATAGGAGTCGAGGTCGGTAATCAGCGATATCTGCTCCAGGTACCCGGAAAGCGAACCGGCGGTGGCCGCATGCTCCTCCATTCCGGCCAGCAGCTGCTCGAGGTTGTCGAGCCGGTTGCGGGCCTCTTCCGTCTTCTCGGCCCGCAGCTGCGGGCCATAACCGGTCTCTTCAATCAGGTCGGCCGTCAGTTGCGGGAAATCCTGCGTTTCCAGCCGCGAAGCAAAATCTTCAATCAGCGCTACAAAAACAGCGACTTTTTTTGCCGCCGCAACCGGTAGCGCTTCTTTCTCGAGAGCAACTTTACAGGCGGAAAAAAAGCCGCCGGCTTCGGCCGTAAAGGCCGCAATTTTATCGACCGTTACGGCGCCGATACCACGCCCCGGAACATTGATAACCCGTTGCGCCGAAACAGAATCAGCCGGATTGACCAGCAATCGAAGATAGGCGAGAACGTCCTTGACCTCGAGGCGGGAATAAAACTTAACGCCGCCGAACATCACATACGGCAGATTGTGACTCCGTAATGACTCCTCGAGAACCCGCGACTGGGCGTTGGTTCGGTAAAAGATGGCGATATCGCGCAGATGCCGTCCGGACCGCTGCAGCCGCTTGATTTCCCGGGCGACAAAACGCCCCTCTTCGACATCATCGGGACAGGCCTCAATGGTCAGTTCCTCACCCTTCGGGTTCTCGGTCCAGAGCTCTTTTCCTTTGCGCCCTATATTTTTGTCGACCACCGCCTGAGCGGCGCCGAGAATGGTCTGCGACGAGCGGTAGTTCTGTTCAAGGCGGATAATCTTGCAGTCGGGAAAATCGGCCTCGAAACCAAGGATATTGCCGACCTCGGCACCCCGCCAGCTGTAAATCGACTGGTCGTCGTCACCGACCACGCAGAGGTTGCGGTGTTGCTCGGCCAGCAGCCGGACCAGGCGGTACTGGACCTTGTTGGTATCCTGGAATTCGTCAACCAGAACATAGCGGAAACGATCCTGCCAGTACTGCAGCGCCTCGGGAACCTCCTCAAACAGGCGCAGGGTCAACAAAAGCAGGTCATTGAAATCGAGCGCATTCGATTCCTGCAGCCGCTGTTGATACTGTTCGTAAACCGAGGCGATCAGCTTTGCGTAGTGATCATTGCGCGGCATCGCATCGGGATAAAGCCCCTTGTTCTTGGCCGAGTCGATAGCTATGGCTGCGGCCCGCGGCTTCAGCGACTTTTCCGGAACATGCATATCCTTGAGTAAATTTTTGAGGAGGCGCTCCTGGTCCTGATCGTCGTAGATGGTGAAATGCGAATCGTAGCCGATACGCTGTATATCCTGGCGCAGGATGCGAACACAGGCCGAATGGAAGGTCGAGACCCAGAGCCCTTCAGCTGAACCGAGCAGTTCCGCAACCCGTTCGCGCATCTCGCCGGCCGCCTTATTGGTGAAGGTAACCGCCAGTATCTGACGCGGGGCAACACCGTTTTCGCGAATCAGCCAGGCAACCCTCCGGGTCAGGGCCCTGGTTTTGCCGGAGCCGGCGCCGGCGAGAATCAGCAGTGGGCCGTCACAGGATTGAACCGCCTCCTGCTGGGGAGGATTGAGCCCGGTCAACAGGTCATTCATCGCCATCCTCTTCCAGGGTCCGGCTCATCAGCTCTTTATTGTACGCCGAGACCATGTCACGCCGGGAAACAATGCCGATCAATTTATTGCCATTCTCCTGCTTGACCACAGGCAGCTGTTCGATGTTGCGGTAACCGATCTTCTTCATCGCCGCATCAAGATCATCCGCAGCCGTCACCGTAATGACATCCAGGGTCGCCAGCTCCTTGACGACGATCAGGTCCATCAGATCCTTTTCAAAAACCACCCCCATGAAATCCTGGACCGAGATGATTCCGGTCATCTCCTTTTTGGCGTTAACCAGTGGAAAATTCGTGTGGCGGGTCGTGGCAATAAAATCAGCGAACTGGCCGAGGGTCATATGCTCGGGGATTGTTTCCGGTTTTGTATTCATTACATCGCCGACCCGGATCGATTTCATGATGTTGCGTTCCTTGCCCGACTCAAGATCGATCCCGGCCTTGGCCAGCTCAACCGTATCGAGACTCTCTTTTTTGAAGTGCCGGCAAACGGCAGTACCGATCACGCAACTGAGCATGATCGGTACAATCACCTCGTAAGAGTCGGTGATTTCAAACAACATGAAAATAGCGGTCATCGGAGCGTGGGTTGCTGCCGCCAGAAACGCCCCCATGCCGACAACCGCATAGGCGCCGGCTGAAAGCGACATCGCCGGGAAAATCATCTGCGCCAGCTTGCCGAAAGCCCCTCCAGTCACTGCGCCGAGATAAAGACAGGGGGCGAACAGCCCGCCCTGCAGACCGGACCCGAGAGTCAACGACGTCGCAATCATCTTGACGACAATCAGGGCCAGCAGCATCCACCAGACCCCTTCGCCGAGCAGAACTGTCTGCATAAATTCATAACCGTTGCCGAAGACCTGCGGAAAGAAGAGCCCGACCAGGCCGACCAGCAGGCCACCAATTACCGGCTTGGCCAGGCGCGGTATTTCGATGGCGGCGAAAGCATCCTTGATTTTGAAGTGGATATCGATAAAGAAGGCCGCGAGCGCCCCAATGATCAGGCCGAGGATGACATAAAGTGGCAGCTCCCAGAACGAGCTCAAAACATATTGCGGCGCATAGAGTTCAGAGATGTCGCCGAGCAGCGCCCGGGAGACGACCGTCGCCATGCCGCTGGCTACGACAATTGAAGTAAAGCTCGACAGTTCAAAACTGGCGAGCAGAACAATCTCCTGGGCGAAGAAGACCCCGGCAATTGGCGCATTAAAAGTCGCAGCAACCCCGCCGGCGACACCACAGGCGACGAGGATCTTGAGCCGGTCGCCGCCGATGCGACAAGCCTGGCCGAACTGGCTGCCAATCGCACCGCCGATCTGGGCGATCGGCCCCTCCTGCCCGGCCGAACCGCCGGTGCCAAGGGTAATCGCTGATGCCATGCCGCGGGTAAAGATGGTCCGTAACGGCAGCTTGGCACCACGCAGATTCACCTTTTCCAGGAACTTCGGAAAGCTGAAGCTCATATCCTTCTTGAACCAGATGCCGAATGGAATCAACAGCAGGCCACCGATCGCCGGAAAGAAGATCGTCCAGATGCGGGACAGGCTCCAGTGATCAAGCGAGATATGGAAAAAATCGAGGCCCTGTTCGAAGACCAGCCAGTGAAAGAACTCGATGGTCTGGCTAAAGGCATAATTGCCCAGCCCGGCGAGCAGTCCGATGACGACCGCCATGACAATCATGAAGGTGTTTTCGCTAAGGTGAAACCGGTTGAAAAATGCGTATTGCAGGCGGGCCAGCATTGAATTGAAGCTCCCGAAGAATCAGTGTTTATGCGCGACACCATGATCACGCCATCGGAGCCATACGTTAGCGCTAAACACCCCGAATGTAAACAGGTGAAACCAGAAAAATCGGCCGGACTCGATCCGAACGCCGCCTATAGTGATAAAATCCAGAGGTACCTGATCCGAAGAGAGGCTGAAAAGATGGAAATTGATATCGTCTGTACCATGGAGATTTACTGTGATCTGCTGAAAGCACATGTCGAACATGCGCTTGCTTACAGCAGATGGAGGCCGAAGTCGAATAGTGATGGACCGGTCAGTGCAGCACCAGCTGAAGGCCAACGCCAAAGCCGGCATGGTGATCGATGGCCAACCCATTGCCGTCGGCACCGGTCATACCATTGACAACATTCGTCGCCTGATTGGCCTGCGCTCACCGACCAGACATTGAAACAGATTGCTTGCAGCAGCTTTCACCCTGGTCATAATCTCATGCTTGAAGGGGGATGACGTACCATAGGATACAGAGATAATGACAGAGACTGCCACCGATTACGAAAAGGTGCCAGATGCCGTGATGATGTGGAATTTTATTGATGGCATAAAAAACAATTCCGACAGTGTACGTGACCCCGCCGGCGACCAGCCATTCGACACCCTTCCTCGGCATCCCTTCGAGAAGGCCCTCCAGATCAATAACGATTATCCAGCCGAGCGCAATATACAGAACCGGCGCCAGGAATGGTATCCGTTGAACCATAAAAGCCTTGAAAACTATCCCGGCCAGAGCCAGAGTCCAGACAATACCGAACAGCATCCAGCCCCGACCATCGCGTAATGTCACCAGGGTAATCGGCGTATAGGTGCCAGCGATTAACAGGTAGATACCGACATGGTCGAGCTTGCGGAAAAGCAGGCGCAATCGATCCGAACGAACTGAATGATACAGGGTCGAAACCGTGTAAAAGGAGACTAACGAAACACCGAAAACGACGCTGCCGACAATACGGTAGGGATCACCGCTTTGGCTGGCAGCGACGATCAGCCATGCAGCCGCCAGCAGACCGATCAGTACGGCAAGAGCATGGCTGATGCGATTGAACCGCTCTTCGGCAAGAGAGTAGTCGATTAAGCTCTTATTCTTCTTCGCCAAGGCTGAGATCCCGGTTGTTTGGTTGTTTTATTATTCCGGATTCCAGGTGAGTCCCGGTTCACCATCGCCAACCAGGTTACGAGCCTGCTCGACTGCAAAAACAACCAGATGCTTTGGCCCGAGAGCAACATCTTCATCGCGACTGATCCAGCTCCGGGTCATCTCGGCCAACAATTGTTCATTGACCTCTTCGCCAACCTTCTGCAGACGCAGGCGAAGCCCTTTGTAACCGGCGCCGCTTTCGATAAACATGAAACTTGCTGCCGGATTGTTCCGGATATTGCTGTAACTTGTTCGTTCCCGCATCAGAAAAACCAGTTGCCCATTTTCCGTAACATGCGGCTTCGCATAGATCGCTGAATTGACGATGCCATTGGCATCTGCGGTCGCCAAAACTCCAGTCCCATTCATCTGCTCAAAATAATCTTTTAGTAACATAGTTCTTTCCTTTCGATATTCACGACTGTCCAGCTAAGCTTTATCATATTTTGCGGAAGATTCAGCATCTCGACTCTTTTCAGCAAGAAGAACAGAATAAAAACGTGCCAATGCACGTTACATCGGGCAAGAGCCGACAGGTAAGATAATTATACGCCGTCAGCCAGAATGGAGAAAAGAGATGAAAATCGAAATCTTGTGCCAGGCTGATGAACAATGTGACCTGATGCGGGCAAAAGTTTATCAAGCCCTCACAGATCTCAACCTGAACGCCGAAGTCGTTTCGGTTATGGATCCGAAAAAACTTGCGAAGCTTCAGTATCGCAACCTGCCAAGCTTATTGATCGACGGACGGCTGGTCGCTGTCGGTAGCGAACACACGGTTCACCAACTTCGCAAGCTGATTGATCTCGGAACCGCAGTCTATCATTAACCCCATACCGCAAAAAGCCCGCCATCCAAGCGGGCTTTTTGTTTGGCTCCTCAGTAGGATTTCAGATTTTCAAGAACCGAAATCAACCTGTCGTTGTCAGGCATCCCTTTTTGCACAAATTGAATTATCCCGGCCTGATCAATAATATAGGTGATGCGGCCGCCACCGTAGAATTTACGGATGCTGCCATCGTCGGAAAGCAGCGGAAACGACAAATCGAGAGACTTGGCAAATTCCTGATGTGTTTCCACCGAATCGGAACTGACACCCAGCACCTGGGCATTGAGCTTTTCAAAACGATCAATGTCATTTTGGAAAGCCTGCATTTCACTGGTTCAGCCGGAGGTAAAGTCGGCATAATAGAGCGCCAGAACGACCGGCCCTTTTTCGAGGAAACGGCTCAACGTGATCTCACCGTCCGTCGACTGTGCCGAGAACCCCGGTGCGGCATCACCAATCTGAAGTGCTCCGGCGTTCGATGCCAGTAAAGTTGCCGCGACAACGCCGACTGCGCGAATCATCTTTTTCATTTTCCATCTCCTCTTGAGTTGGCAAAAACAAGATATTCAGGATGAAGAAATACCGAGAACCTGATCACGAAACCTTTTGTTCAACGGGCTTTCACCCAACCAGATCCCGAAATAGGCCTCAGCAAAGTCAGCCCCCGGAATAGTCCCGAGCGGTTCACCATTGAGCTTGAGAACAGTTCCAACATCCGGGGTGTAGGCCAAAATGTAGCGATCGCCCGGCCCGACATCTTTGAAGAGCTTGTACAAATCGTTCAGTCGCGCCTGGAGACCGCCAAGCCGATCAGCGGGAAGATTATCCTGCAGGTGATCCTGGGAAGCCTCGATAAAACCTTTTGCCGGAATTTCCCTGAAGTAACAAAGCTCGAGATGCTTGTCCACATCGCTGCCCCATTTGCTGGCATCAACCCCTGCCGGCAGGTAAAAAGCACCGGCGTAAAGATCGACAAGTCTTGCCCAACGCAGCACAGCCGCACCCCGAAGCTCCAGCTTGACTTCACCCGACTGGTAAGAAACCGGAAACGCGACACCTTCGACCTCAATCGTCTCCGCCGTGGCATTTCTGGCCATTATCAGCCCTTGCAATAACAGGGAGCCAACAACCAACCAGCGGAAAACCAGAAGGACCTGATTCAGATAATTTATTCTATTCATGATATTTCCTTTTCGCAAATATAACAAATACGGTTGCATTTGCCAGCGACTTTAAAACGAAGCCAGAACCTGGCGTTTTTTATGATTTGCACTGACGATGTTTCACGATATCATTAAGTTTAATATTGTCAGCAGGTTAACACCTTTCGAACAGGTTGAAGTTTATGGCAATTTTCAGCTTTACGACTTTACTCATTTTTGTAACCATGACCCTCATTTTCGTGATCGCCATGGCCATAAAAGACAACAGCATCGTCGATATCTTTTACGGTCTCGTTTTTCTTGTCGGTTGCTGGGGGGCTGCCATCCATTTTGGCTTATCCCATCAGAGACAATTGCTTATTCTTGCCGTCCTTACACTCTGGGGATGCCGCTTGGCCATACACCTTTTTCTGCGCAAGAAAGGCCACGGTGAAGACTTCCGTTACGCCAAGTGGCGCGAAGACTGGGGGAAGACATTCGTCTGGCGAAGTTATCTTCAGATCTTCATGCTTCAGGGTGCTGTCATTCTTTTAATATCGACTCCTGTATTGCTCGTCATCAGGGCACCGGGCGGCCCGTTGACCCTGCTCGATTTTCTCGGGATCACAATCTGGCTGCTCGGCTTCCTGTTCGAAGCCATCGGCGACTGGCAGCTTTTGATATTCAAACGCAAACCTGAAAACAAGGGACGGATTATGCGTTACGGCATCTGGCAGTATACAAGACACCCGAATTACTTTGGTGAAGCAACCTTATGGTGGGGTGTGTTCCTGATCGGCCTGTCAGCAGAAAATGGAGTTTATGGCATTATCAGCCCCCTGCTGATCGCATTTTTACTGCTCAAGGTCTCCGGCATCCCGATGCTGGAAAAAAAATACGAGGGGGACCCGGAGTTCAAGGCATACCGCAAAAAAACCAATGCTTTTTTCCCGTGGTTTCCAAAACCCGAAATAACTATTCCGGAGGGGTGATATGTCATCGAATCAGTCAGTGGCCGTGGTTGGCGGGGGGGTAGCCGGCATTGTTGCCGCATATCTTTTACAAAAAGAATATAACGTTACCCTGTTTGAGAAGAATGACTATCTCGGCGGCCACACCAACACCATCGAAATCCCCGATGGCCCGGATGCTGGACTTCCGGTCGATACCGGCTTTATTGTCCTCAACGATCAGACCTACCCCAACTTTGAAACGTTTTTGTCACGACTCGGGGTCGAAACGCGCGTCTCGGAAATGTCTTTCAGCCTCGACTGCCGCAAAACCGGCCTGATCTACGGCGGTTCAAACCTCAACGGGCTGTTTGCCCAGCGTCGCAACGCGATCAATCCCCGGTTTTTGAAATTTCTGCTCGAAATTGCAAGATTTTGCCGCCAGGCGCAACTCGATCTTGAAAATTACTCGAT
The DNA here is from genome assembly GCA_002869615.1 of Desulfuromonas sp. Classification (NCBI taxonomy): domain Bacteria; kingdom Pseudomonadati; phylum Thermodesulfobacteriota; class Desulfuromonadia; order Desulfuromonadales; family Desulfuromonadaceae; genus Desulfuromonas; species Desulfuromonas sp. Next base: position 8,773 of record PKUH01000091.1, read on the forward strand.
CAGAGCTGAAACCCTCACAGACTATCTCAACCGACATCAATACTCCGACTACCTGACCGACAATTACCTGGCCCCGATGGCAGCGGCCATCTGGTCAACCCCGCTGACCCAGATTGGTGATTTTCCGGCCCGATCTTTTCTCGACTTCTTTCGCAACCATGGCCTGCTTTCACTGAAGAATCGACCGGTCTGGAAAACCGTGGTTGGCGGCAGTCAGGCGTATGTCAAGGAATTCAAAAACATATTCAAAGGAGATATTCGTCTCACCGCAGCCATCGAAAAAATATTCCGCGATGAGAATGGCATTCGAATCTGTTTCAAAAACGGACCGGAAAAACACTTCGACAGGGTGGTTATCGCGACCCATGCGGACCAGGCCCTCCAGCTCCTTGCTGATCCGAGCCAGGAGGAAAAAGATCTCCTCGGGCCGTGGCAGTACCAACACAATCGGACCGTCCTGCATACAGACTCATCGATGCTGCCGCCACTAAAACGGGCCTGGTGCGCCTGGAACTTCAGACGGGATGTCACCGACGGTCAGGAACGGCCGGTGTATGTGACCTATTACATGAACCGGCTCCAGGGATTAAAATCAAACTCTCACTACTGCGTAACACTGAACCGACAGGATGAATTCAACCCGGGCACGGTCATTCGGGAAATCGACTATCATCACCCGCTATACAGTTTTTCCTCGGTCGACACCCAGGAGAAACTTCCGCTCCTCAACGGCCAGAGAAACACCTGGTACTGTGGCAGTTATTTTGGTCACGGCTTTCATGAAGATGCTGTTTTGTCGTCTGTTCATGTCGGCAAATCGATGGGAATCACTTTATGAATTCGCGAATATACACCGGCGAAGTCACGCATGCCCGCATGGCACCGGTTGAACATCGCTTCCGCTACCCCTTTTACTTTTATGGTTTCGACCTTGATGACCTGGCCGATCTTGATGCGGCGACACCCCTGTTCGGCTACAACCGTATCCGCCCTGTATCACTTCATGATCGCGACTACCTGACATCAGACACCGGCAGTATCCGGGCCAAACTTGACCAACTCCTGGAGAATCAGGGAGTCACGACTCCGGTCCAACGGGTCGAATTAATTACCGCGGCCCGATACCTTAACTACATCTTTAATCCTGTCAGTTTTTTTTATTGCTATGACAAAAAAAATCAGCTCGTCTGCATCGTGACCCAGGTCAACAACACTTTTGGTGACAGCCATATCTATCTGCTCAAGCAACCTGAAATGAGCACTTCGAATAACAACTACCATTTTCATGGCAATAAGGTCTTCCATGTTTCGCCGTTTTTCCCGCGAACCGGGACCTATGAATTTATCTTTTCACCGGCCGGCGAGACAGTTGACATTACCTTTAAATACAGTATTGATGAAGAAGTAAAGCTCATCGCCAGGCTGACCGGAAAGGCCCGACCTTTTACCAGCTCGAACCTGTTGCGAAACCTGGTCAGCCATCCACTCTGTGCCGCCCTGACCATGCCACGTATCCTTTGGCAGGCGGCAAGACTCTACTGGCAAAGGAGACTACCCGTGTATAACCGACCAAGCCCGGCCGACCCGATGACGATCCGAACAGCACCTCCTACCATGATCGAAAAAATCGGCAAACGCCTGGTCATGAACTTTTTCAGCAATCTGCAAAAAGGCGAACTGACGATGAATTTGCCGGATGGAACACAACGGCAATTTGGTAATGCCGATAGCGGCAGAAATGCTCAGATCGACATACTTGACAATATCTTTTTCCGGAGAGCCATGGTCTCCGGAGATATCGGTTTCGGTGAAGCCTACATGTATGCCAACTGGTCGACACCCGATCTGGCGGAACTTCTGACCCTGCTGGCCGAAAACGAGGACGCGCTCGACGACAAGAGCTTGACGACTGCCCTGGTTGGCCGAACCATTAACTTCATCCGGCATCTGCAGCGCCCGAACACGGTGCGCGGAAGCTCGCGAAATATTCGCGAGCATTATGACCTGAGCAACGATTTTTTCGCCACTTTCCTTGATCCCACCATGACCTACTCTTGCGGTATCGCCGATACGGATGGTGACGATCTGGCTCAGATGCAGCTCAACAAGCTGCACCGGATCATTGAAAAGGCCAAGATATCAGCCGACGACCACGTTCTGGAGATCGGCTGCGGCTGGGGTGGGTTTGCCATTGAGGCAGTACGACAGACCGGCTGCCGGGTCACCGGCATCACCGTGTCTGAGGAGCAGCTAAAACTTGCGCGCGCGCGCGTCACCGAAGCAGGGCTTGAAGATAAAATCGAGATTAAAATCTGCGACTACCGCCATATCGAGGGAACATTTTCGAAAATTGTTTCAATCGAAATGCTCGAGGCGGTCGGTCACGCCGGCCTAAAACCTTATTTTGAAGCCTGCGAAAGAGCCCTTGAGCCGGGTGGGCGAGCGGTGATCCAGGTCATCACCATCGATGATGACAACTACGATGCCTACCGGCGAAGTTCCGACTGGATTCGCAAGCACATTTTCCCGGGCGGGCACCTTCCCTCGGTTGCGGTCATGCAGGAGATTACAAGCCGGGAAACTTCACTGAAATGGGTCGACCTCGAAAACTTCGCCCGACACTATGCCCGAACCCTGGCAATCTGGCGTGATGTCTTCATGAAGAAGCAATCGAAAATAAAAGCGCTGGGTTTTGACGACACCTTCATCCGGAAATGGGAGTACTACTTCGCCTACTGCGAGGGCGGGTTTAACAGCGGCAAAATAGATCTGGCCCAGATAATCCTCGAGAAACCGGAAGGTTGAAAAGATGGCGACTCTGGTCAACATCACCCTCTACCAGGTCGGCTGGTTCTGTTGCGTCCTCGGCGCGGCCTGGGGATACCCGCTCAGTGGCGGTCTGGCGGCACTGGCGCTAAGTGTTTTGCACGTCGCCCTGGTCGAGGACCGCAAACCGGAAATAAAGCTGATGCTGGCAGCAATGTTGATCGGTATCGTTGTCGATACGGGACAGCAGGCTTTCGGGATCTTCGCCTTTAAAACCGATCCGGCATGGCCGCTCTGGCTGCCGCTCTGGATCTTCGTCATCTGGGCCCAGTTTGCGACCTTGTTCCATTTCGCTCTCAACTGGCTACGAAAAAGCTACCTTCTGGCGGCCCTCTTCGGAGGAATCGGAGGACCGCTCGCCTATTACGCCGGAGTCCGCCTCGGCGCCGCAACATTTCCAGCGGAAATCACCATGAGCATCGTCAGCCTCGCTGTCTGCTGGGCCGTCGTCACCCCGTTCCTGGTTTTCCTCAGTGGCAAGTTTGCACCGTCCCGGTTGCCCGGACGATACCGTTTTCAGAAATAACACTGCTACTGCAGCCAGCGCCCGATCAGAAAGCTGCCGCTCGCGACCAGGGCGCAAAGAACGGTGCCCCAGGCAATATCGACAATTACCACCGTCAGCGGCCAGTCCTTCAAAGTCGCAAGGTTGGTCAGATCATAGGTCGCATAGGTAATAAATCCAAAGAAGGCTCCGAGCATCACCGCCCGACCCAGCGAGTCCATTTCCAGGGCCGGCCGCACCGCGAAAAAGATAATTCCGACAATATACATCAGGTAGAACGCGAACGCTGCCGTCCAGTTGACTTCAGGGCTGAGAATATAGCCGAGATGTTTTTTGTAGAAAGGGCGCGCGACAAAGCCGAGCCAGATCATATCGATCGCGAAAAAAACCGGAATAGTCAACAGGTAGAGTTTAATATAGTAGCCCATCAGTCATCTCCTTTTAATCAATCAATCATCCTGACCCGGTGATTGCCGCCATCGGCGACAAACAAGCTGCCGCCATAGTTGACGCAGGCGCGTGGACTGCTGAAACGGGCGGTGGCGCCGGTGCCGTCGGTGCTGTCCTGGAAGGCCGCGGTTCCGTCGCCGGCCAGAGTTGTCGTGTTGCCGGTACCAAGATCGACCTTGCGAACCCGGTTGTTGCTGGCATCACCAACATAGAGGAAATATCCGTCACTACACAATCCGAGAATCAGATTGAACCGGGCCGTCGCTCCGGTACCGTCGGTACTATCCTGAAACGCTGGTGTGCCGTTCCCGGCGAAAAAGGTGGCTGCACCGGTATTCTTGTTCACCTTGAAAATCCGTGAATAAGTCCCGACATAAAGGAAAGTTCCGATCGGCGGCCTTGCCTGGTAAACCTGAATCGGTGCATTAAATCCGGCTGTTGCGCCGGTGCCATCAGTGCTTTCCTGATCGCTACAGACACCATTACCAGACAAAGTTGTCGTTTCCCCGGTCAACGGCTGAACGCGCCGAATATAACAATTGTCCTGATCCGCGACATAAAGGAATGATTCATCGTGGGTTATTCCGGTTGGTCGGTTGAATTGCGCGGTCGCGCCAGTGCCGTCTGTACTGTCTTGATAGCCGGCAACACCAGTACCGGCAATAGTGGATGTCTCGCCAGTCGGAACATGAATCTTGCGGATATTATGCGCCGCGGAGTCGGCCAGGTAAAGATGGTTCCCTAGATAAACAATCTGGCTGGGCTCTGCAAAACTGGCGGTCATGCCAGTGCCATCGGTGCTGTCCTGGCTACCGGCAGTGCCATCACCAGCAAAATTGACCGTTTCTCCGGTCATCGGATCGATGCGACGGACCCGCCGGCCAGTACTCTCGGCCAGGTAGAGATAATCTCCGTCGGTGGCCAAACCCCGCGGAAAATTGAACTGGGCAGTGGCGCCGGTACCGTCGATGCTGTCCTGGAAGGCCTGGGTCCCGTCACCGGCCAGGGTTCCGGTATCACCGGCCAGAACCACACCACTGGATCCCGAGTCACCACCGCACCCGAAGAGCAATAACAGAAAAAGAGCCGACAACAGCAGGGTATAATTTTTTTTCATCACAACTCCTTGACCCGAACCATATTACACAAATCTTACACAGTACGGGGCGATGTCAATCGATCAAATCGAGACAAATATCCGGGCTGTCGATCGCCCCGGCGCCTGCAGGTCGAGGTCGAGAAAGTAGCCGAAAGGGGTCTGCGAGACCTCGTAACCGGCATTCACCAGGCGCTGAGCCGATCGGTCGAGCAGAGCCCCGGTAAAATCGGGGTTGGCCTTGGTTTCGGCAAGGTGCGAAAACGAATGCAGGACAATTTTCTGTGTATTGTTCTTGCGGGCGCCCCACTTGAGGTTCTTGATAAGTTTCTTCTCGACCCTGGCCGCATCTTCTTCATCTGCGGCCTCGGCATGAATAAAGCCGATAACCGCCTCGATAATTTCAGCAGGCTGATCAGAGTCGGGCTGGTCTTCGATCGCTTTTTGCGCCGGCGTGTAAGCAAAGTGCTCGGCATAAATCATCAGCAGCTTCATTCTGGCCTCTCTTTTATATGCTCAAAAACATCCGACCACCCAGTGCCAGCAGCAGAACACCAAGGACAAGCTCGATGCCGCGTTGGCCTTTCTGCAACAGCGGCCCGAACCGGTGACTCGATATCATGCCGACAACCAGAGCATACCAGGAAAACGATATCAGAAACATCGACAGATTGAGCAACGCTTTGTGCAGGAGATTGAACCCCGGAGTGATGACAACGGTAAAAAGTGCCAGATAGAAAGCCCACGCCTTGGGATTGGTCAGATTAGTCAGAAGTCCGGTCTGCCACGACCTGTATGGTGCTTCGCTGACAATGGCCGGAGTTCCTTCCGCAACGACCCCGCCCTTTCTGAAGCTGTTTCGGACCATTTTCAATCCAAGCCAGATCAAATACCCCCCACCAAGCAGCCTGATCAGCATGGAAAAGTGCGGTAACGCATTGACAATAACGAGCAATCCGAGCAACCCGGCGAAACCGAACAGGCCGCTGCCGGTGGCAACACCGAGGGCGGTATAGAGGCCTCTTTTGCGGGAGCCGGCCAGGGTCGTGTTGACAACGAGAATAAAATTCGGGCCGGGGCTGACAATAGCCAAAGAATAAACGGCAAGGAAAGATATAAAATTAAGCCAAACCGGGTCCATGCAACGATTCTATGGAGAAGCGGGGACGGGTGCAAATGAAAAACCCCGCACAGTTTACTCTGTCGGGGTTTTTCGAAATGAGTTAAATCTTGTTAAGTATCCCCTTCGGGGGGATCACGTCAGGCCTTTCTTCAGCCTGTTCAAAAAAATCCTATGTCGGGCGAATGACCCGGCGGCTCAGAGACGTTCATACTGTCATCCTCCCTTGCCTGTATATGAAGAAGTTAGCTAAATAATAGCAAATCATCCGCGAAAAGCGAGTCACAACAGCATTATTTTTCTCTCAGATTGGAAATAATCCTGGAAGTAGTCATATCGATTTCCCTTCTCTCCGCCAAAACCTGCGGCTTGCTATTACCGCTGCCTTCCTTTCTTTACTGCCGCGATGCCGGCGCCTCATCCCGCGAGGTCCAGCTTGCCTTTTATCCTGTTTTCTGTTAAATGAAGCGCACCTTAAATACTGAAAGGATGACCCGATATGCCGAGTTTCGATATCGCCTCCAAGGTCGACATGCAGGAAGTCGACAACGCAATTAACCAGACCCGCAAGGAAGTCAGTCAACGCTACGATTTTAAAGGAACGCATAACGAAATAGAGTTTGCCAATGAAGCAATTACCATTCTTGCCGCCGACGACTACAAGCTTAAAGCCATTATCGACATCCTGATTGGTAAACTGGTCCAGCGCAAGGTTTCCTCCAAATGTCTCGACTATGGCAAGAAGGAGAATGCTTCGCACAATGCCGTACGCCAGCAGATCGGGATTGTCCAGGGAGTCAGCAAGGAAAAGGGCAAAGAACTCGTCAAGGAGATCAAGAACAGCAAACTCAAGGTGCAGGCTCAGATCATGGATGACCAGGTCCGGGTGACCGGCAAAAAGGTTGATGATCTGCAGACGGTCATTCAGCTGCTCAAGGCGAAGGATTTCGGCCTCGACCTGCAATTTGTCAACATGAGAAGTTGATCTAGCGTCGGTACTGCATTCCCCAGTTCCAGGCCGGCTCAGGCTTGCTGCCGCCGATCGGCAGAAACGTGACCTCCATCTCCGGCAGGGTGAGGATGGCGCAGGTGTGATTGAACAGGGTGCTCCCGGGATTGACGACCAGTATTCCGGCCATCTTTTCGCTGTAAACCTGGTGGGTGTGTCCAACCACGAGAACGTCGGCAGCAAAACCCTCAAGCTGGCCACGCCAGTGGTCACGCAGTTCATCGACCATCTCGCCATCCTCGTCGAGTAGCTTGATCCCCTCCATCACCGAAGCGGGGGGTGATCCATGGACCATAACAATCCGACAGCCTTCTATCTCCAGTTCAGCGACCAGCGGCAATTGATCCATGTAATCGGCAACCGGGCCGCCCTTTTCACTCTGCTGATCTGCCAGCCACCAGAGATCGTGGTTTCCCAGAATCGAACGAACATCACTGCCGACCAGAAGTTCAACCGTAGATTCAAGGTCAGGGCCATACCCGGCAATATCACCGGCGCAGAGGATTGTCGCAACCTCTGCATTGGCAAGAGCTCCGAGTGCTTCGCGCAGAGGTTCCGGCGTCGCGTGGATATCACTGATCAGTCCAATTCTGGTTGCCATAACGCGCTCCGGAACGGGGACGTTTCTTCATAAGTATACTGTAACTTGCGGCCCGGGAAAGCCGAGACCAACCCTGGAATTTACTGTTTTTTATGCGCCAGGAACTTTAATGCCAGAATAAGGAGCGGGCTTGCGTGGAAGAGCAGATCGAATATATCGATCGGACGGGTCAGTATTCCATTAAGCAACATGCGCAATTTTTCGACCAGATGCGGCTCCGGCTTGAAGGGTGCCAGACCAAGCAGGAGCGCCGCAAGGAAAAGTGGCGGGTAGGGAATTTTTCGAAGAAATGTCATTAATTGTCTTTCGGGGTTGTCGTCGTCAGCGTCACCGGCTTGTAGGCATTCGCCAGCTCCTGTAACAGCGGTGTGATATCGCCGCCATCATCGCATATCATCTCGACCATCCGGCCGACCCGGTTGTGAAAAAGATCGGCGTAGGCGATATCGTCTGCTCTCTCCAAACCGGAAAAAGTCGCCTCGACGATTCGGGTCACATCTGCACCAAGCTTGAATTTCCCGACCTGCATCCGGGCCAGGTAGTGCCCGGTGCTGGGCTCCATTCCGACCGCAACGGCCACCTCATAGATGGTCGCGTAACTCAGAAGCCCGTAATAAACAATTTTCTGCGGCGGGTCGTCCTCGACCACAGCGGGATAGATAATCTCGTCACCGATCCGCTGCCAGCACTTCTTGAACAGCGGCGTCAGCTTCTTTTTACGTTTGAAAATATCGAGCAGGATCATTTCAGTCGTAATCGGTTTCCGGGCCGGGAGCAGACTTCTTGATACCGATGGCGAGCAGAGCAAAGGGGCCGATCAGCAGGCCGATAACAGCCCAGAGGTAAGGATTGAAGTTCTTGCTTTTGGCAAGCGAGAATGAAGCACAGCCGAACAGTATCCAGGCAATAAAAAATTCCATTGGATCTCCGATCTGATTCCGGGAGCGTTAATGACAACTCCGCATGGCGAATAAACAAGAATAGAATACAGGGACGAGGGAAAATCTCAAAGATCTATTTTCAGACCGGGAGATCCGGTCAGACGCGGTTTATGAAATAATCTTCAAATGCCGAGATAACCGTTGCAACATCTGCAACCGTAATATTAATGTGGGTCACCAGCCGGAGCCGGTCGTAGCCACCGACCAGAATCCCCCGCTGCTTAAGAAATGTGGCCAGATCGGCCTGCATATCCTGACCACAGTCAATAAAGACCATGTTGCTCTGGCCGGAGGCCGGATCAATCCTGAGCTGATCAATCCGGCCGAGACCAGCGGCAAGGTGCTGCGCTTTTTCATGATCGTCGGCCAATCGAGCAAACTGATTTTCAAGGGCGAACAGCCCGGCCGCCGCCAGGATTCCGGCCTGACGCATTCCACCCCCACAGACTTTGCGCCAGCGATGCGCCTCACAGATAAAATCCCCGGAACCGACCAGGACCGAACCGACCGGCGCGCCAAGCCCCTTTGACAGGCAGATCGATACCGTATCGTAATGCCGACAAATATCCTCCAGAGAGGCCATCTGCGCCACCGCCGCATTGGCAACGCGGGCCCCGTCAAGATGCAGGGCAAGTTTATGCTCATTGCAAAAGGCTGCCGCCCGGGCCTGGTAATCGAGAGGCAGAACCTTACCGGCCTGGCTGTTCTCGAGGCAGAGCAGGGACGTTCTGGCAAAATGGCTGTCGTTCGGTTTGATTGCCGATTTTACCTGGTGCAGATCAAGAGAACCATCCGCTTCGAAATCGAGCGGTTGCGGCTGAATACTGCCGAGAACGGCAGCACCACCGCCCTCGTATTTATAGGTATGCGCCTGCTGGCCAACGATATACTCATCCCCGCGCTGACAGTGACTGAGCAGGGCGATCAGGTTGCTCATTGTGCCGCTCGGCACAAACAGGCCGGCCGCTTTCCCCGCCATTTCCGCCGCTACCTTCTGCAGCCGGTTGACCGTCGGATCTTCGCCATAGACATCATCGCCGACATCGGCCTGCGCCATCACCGCGCGCATCGCCGCGGTTGGCCTGGTCACCGTATCACTGCGCAGGTCAATTATCTTCATCCAGCTAACATCCTAGGAGGCTTTCTGCCAGATAGCGGCAGCAAGCAGGGCCCAGCCGACGAGAAAGGCAATTCCGCCGAGCGGTGTGATCATTCCGAGGGCGCGGACATTCGACAAGACGAGCAGGTAAAGAGAACCGGAAAAAAGTAGAGTGCCGACAATGATGAACCATCCCGAGACCCGGATCAGGGCAACATCAGGCAGCATCTGGCAGAGAATGCCGATCAGCAGCAACCCGAGAGCATGAATCAAATGATAGTGGACACCGGTGTTCCAGGTTGCCAGCATTTCCGGTGACACCCGTGCTTTCAGGCCATGCGCGCCAAACGCTCCCAGCGCGACCCCGAAAAAAGCGCTGAGACTACCGAATACGACAAAAAACTTCATGATCCCTCCCGTTCAGTCGAGGCTGCAATCAATCATTTGCATCGGCCAGCTTGCTTTTCTCGACAACCGACTTGAGCCAGGCAATCTCTTCCGGCACAAACTGCTTGGCATAATCGGTCCCGACATTAATCGCCAGGTGAAGATCCTTGGTTGCCATGGCAACCGCGACGTAACCGGGAAGAGTGACACACTTGACACCCTCTTCCGCCCAGTCAACCACCCGATCCTCATGATCAAAAAGCATCATGAAATTATTGCCCTCCGCCTCCATGATCAGGGGCAGCGCTTTTTCGGGGTCTTCAACTTCGCCCTCCCCCTTGTTGATATCTCCGCTCTCCTGATCAAAGGTCGGGACATAAAAACTTGTCTGGAGAAACAGGCTGTAAAAATGGTTTCGATTGTCAACATTTTCGGGGTCTTCGTGCAGCGTTTTGAGCGCCTTGTCCAACGGGGTCATGAATCCTCCTCTTGGTTCCTGAAAAATTTTCTCATCGTAACAGATTGCATCGATAAAGTTAACGTCCGGGAGGAATTTTCCGATTTCTTCGGTATAATACTAGTAAGCAACGTTGCCGTTTACGTTAACTCTCAACAAGGAGGTCATTTATCGAAACAGATTCTGATCAGTTGAGTAGTTGGATGACACGCCGGTGGTCATTGAGGACCGGCCAGACCCCGTGACAGGGACAATACCTATAATAAAAGAAGGCCCGCGCAGTCTGTGGCGGGCCTTTCACTGTGGATAGCACTATTTCTTTTGCTCAGGCTTGCTGTTGATTGCCTCGTATAATTCGATCTGCTCACGGAATGACAACTTCTCATGACAGGCCGTCTTCAGACACAGGCGGCAACGAGTGTCAGCGCACCAGAGACAATCAACACAATCCCTGCAGGGATGCTTCTTTTTCGGCAGGCACTTTTCCATGATCCTAGTATACAGGATACGTCAATCGCCCGGCGAAATAAAAAAGAGCCCGGCGTTTTGGCGCCGGGCTCTTTTCGTACTCATTTTATGGTTTCAGCAATAAATTACTGCTTCACCACGTTGGCAGCCTGCGGACCTTTCGGACCGTCAGTCACGTCGAAAGTGACGCGCTCGCCTTCGGAGAGGGACTTGAATCCGTCACCCTGGATAGCGGAGAAGTTAACGAATACGTCCGGACCGCTGTCCTGCTCGATGAAACCGAAACCCTTGCTGTCATTGAACCACTTGATTGTACCTTCAGCCATTTTCTTAATCCTTTTTTGTCTCTACAGAGACATTTTCTTTTTGTGCAATCTTCAAATATTCAAATAAAAAAGCTGTGCAAACTTCTTGTCTGCGCAGCCTGTTTTTTAATGACACATTGTCTAAAAACGAAACATTTGAACACTGACACAAGTTGTTAAGTCAGCACTCTAACACGAAACACTCCATAGAAAGCAAGAAAAATATTGATTCTACGAAAGTTTTTCTAAACACCAGGCCGCTTCTTGATAAGCGGCCTTTGGAAGGCTACCTCTTTTCGACTTCTTCAACCGCCCCGCCGGCCCTGGTCCAGCTATCGAAGCCACCATCGATGTGACAGACATTCTTCAACCCCATCTGCCGTGAAACCTGGGCGGCCAGAGCCGAACGCCAGCCAAGGTTGCAGTAGAAAATGAATTTTTTATCTTCGGTGAAAAGGGGCTTATGGTAGGGGCTCTCCGGATCGATCCAGAATTCGAGCATGCCGCGCGGCACATGCCTGGCCCCCGCTATCTTGCCATCGTGCCAGAGCTCGCGAACATCACGCAGATCAATGAAGAGGACATCATCCGATCCGTGCAGAGCCAGAGCTTGCTCGATAGAGAGCGTTTCAACCTCCGCCTCGGCTGCCGCCACCAGATCCTTGTAACCCTTTTTCAGTTTCATAGTATCTCCCCTATCCCAGGGCCACATCAAGCAGCATCATAACTGAGAAACCGACCATCGTCGACATCGTCACAAAATCAATATTTGCCTGTATCCGTTGCGACTCAGGAATCAACTCCTCAACGACAACAAAAATCATCGCTCCGGCGGCAAAACAGAGGGCATAGGGCAGGATCGGCTGCATAACGAGAACAAACATGGCGCCGATGACTCCGGCAATCGGCTCGACAATGCCGGAGGCCTGGCCGAGCATGAAACTTTTGCCGCGGCCCATACCTTCCCGCCGCAGCGGCATCGACACGGCTGATCCTTCCGGAAAGTTCTGAATACCGATGCCGATCGCCAGGGCAATAGCAGCACCGATTGTGGCTGAAGGGAGTCCGGCAGCAACTGCCCCGAAGGCGACACCGACGGCCAGACCTTCCGGAAAATTGTGCAGGGTGATCGCCAGAACCAAAAGAGTGCTCCGTTGCCAGGAGGTCTTGACCCCTTCCTTCTGATCAATTTTCAGGCCCGGATGCAGATGTGGCAGGAAGATATCAATGAGGCGCATAAAAATCCCCCCCGCCATAAACCCAATCACAGCAGTTAACCATGGGATCTGCCCCATCTGTTCAGCCATCTCGATCCCGGGATTGAGCAAAGACCAGAAACTTGCAGCGATCATCACGCCGGCAGCAAAGCCAAGCGTTGCGTCGAGATACTTCGGCTTCAAATCTTTTTTCAGGAAAACCAGAGCAGCCCCGGCGGCGGTCATCCCCCAGGTGAACAGAGTTGCCAACAACGCCTGGACAACCGGATGTAATTCCAGAAAAGCATCCCACATTAGAAAGGTCCTCCACTGAGAATGGCCGGTTCAAAAAAGTCCGGGCCAGTATAGCAAAAACGGTCAGAATGACCCACAGGAAATGATTCTTGTCTCCGTCAAATATTGTTGGGCAATCGGATCCAGGCTTTCAATAAGTCGTCGGCAAGTCCATGGATAACATAACAGCGCTTTTGTCAGTATAGTTGGCCCTCAACGAAACTCAAATATATCTTGGGGGGGGGGCGACAGGTTAGAGGCAGGGTACAATATTCGCCGTCTCTGATTCCAGGTCAAAGACAACTTTAACCTGGTTGTTTTTAAGTTGCGTGAGAACCTGAGCAATCTTATCGTCGAGAGCGCCACCGGGATCCCCCCAATCCGCACCATCTCTGGTCACAAACTCCTTGATCATATTCCGCAGCGTTTCCGGAGCAATCTGATCGTAAGGGACATCGACCCCTTTTTCGAGATGAATCAAAACGGTCCCGGAGGATTTGTTATTCACAAGACACTTCCCTTAATCTTCGGATCGGGGGTGCTTCTTATCTCTCATGCAATTTCAAGAATGGCAAAAGCATCATGGCAGACATGAATGATTTCCAGGTTCAGAACTATCACCAAAGCGTTGGCATAACACCAAGTTTATTGAAGGTAACAGCATTTGTGCGCAGTTCGTTTGCTTGCTCTTCGAGTCCACGAGCCTCAAGGCGTGTGGCCATGAGCTCAAGTGTGGCTGACCCTTTTTCGTTTTCTCCCGAATTCATCTCAACAAGATAAAGCCGCCGCAAGTAGTTCAACTCCTTTTTCCAGTTTTCGAGGGCTCGATGACTGTCGGCCAACAACTTCAGGTCAAGGGCAATTTTATCGGCCCGCTTTAGCTGCTGGTCCATCTTTAACGCTTTTTCGAGAAAAGACACGCCGGCATCATGAATTGCTTGCACCTGATCGATCTTGCCGCGCAACCGATAAGCGTTGGCACGCTCCTGCAGATCAGCATCAGGCAGAGTATTCAAAGCCTGATCGACATGCTTGCGTGCCACTTCATAGTCTTGAGAAATAAAGTGAATTCTGGCAATGAGATTGTGCGCTGCTCCCCTCAGTGATGGATCCGCATTCAGGACCTCCCGGGCGGAGCGCTCTGCGCTGGCAAGATCCGTTGACGCCAACGCAAGCAGGGCCTGTTCATAGGCTATTTGCCCCTGGTGCGTGGTTACGGCAAGGCTATCTGCTTGCGAAAGGTAGAGCGCTGATTCCCGATAATTCCCGGAACGTCTTTCCAGCGAAGCGAGATTGATCAGTGTTGCGCTACTTCCGACGCGATGTTCAACAGCAGCAAACAGTTTATACGCTGCAACAAGGTTCATTCGGGCAGCTTCGAGTTCTCCCGATTGCAGTTGACGGGTACCACGCAGATGGACATCGAGTGCGGCTTGTTCATGCGGTGGGGTTTTAATCGCCTGTCCGCCAGCACAACCGGCAAGAAACAAAATCAGGATGATGGAAGATATGCGATTAATCATGACTGTCACTCTTGAAAATCTGAGGTTCAGGTGCCGGTGCATCGGAACTGAACAACCACATATTGTTGGCTGAATCAACCAACGTCCCTGCCCCGTCGATGGCCTTGTCGGCCCTCTCGACGATACCCGGCAAGCGGGGCACCACCTTGTCCGAGGCCGAGCGCAGATCAGTCGATATTTTCTCGAGATTACCGAGTGTCGTGTTGACCTTTTCAAGAATTTGCGGCACATCACCTTCGGCAGAACCGAGAATGGTGTCGACCCGCTTCAAGGTTTGATCAAGGGAGTTGAACGTATGGTCGGCCTGCCTGAGGAGTGCCGCAATATCGGTGGACGTTGCATCCAGAAGATTATCGACACGTCCACGCGTACCCCGGAGCTCCCCCGTCAGATTGTTGATGTTCTGCAAAGACTGCTTGAAGTCGCCAGCCGGATCATCAATGTATCCGATAATATCCCTGACTTCGAGCAAAACAGGTTGAATTTTTTCAGCAATATCGCTGACATGTTGCTCGAGTGATTTCGAAGGTTCAAAGTGAATACGATCGCCATCAATTAACTCCGGCGAGTTTTTGCTGCCGGCGGTCACTTCGAGAATGGCATCGCCCACCAGGCCTTCCGTACCCAACCTGGCAACTGAATCCTGACGAATCCAGCGACTATATTCACGATCAATATCCATGCTGATATCGACCCTCGCATCATCGTTGAGGCGGATATCGTCTATTCTGCCGATACGAAAGCCTGACAATTTCACCGGCATTCCGACCGAAAACCCCGTACCCCGGTCTACCGTAAACACCAGTTTATACCGACTTGTAAAAACGTCATTTTCAAAACCCAGGTAGATCAGAACAACAATTAACCCGATTAGAGACAGGGCAAGGAATACACCAACCTTCATTTCCAGGTTTTGAAAACGGCGATCGGACTCAGCGTACATAGTTTCCCTCCTGATTCTCTACAAAGGCATGCAAATGATCGAGTGCCGCTATACCTTCTGCGTCATCGACAAAATACAGGCAGGAGATGTCTGCGTTTTGTGTGACGTAATGATTCGCAGTACGAATGAGATCCTGCTTTTCGTTATACGAATGTCCGTTCAGATAATGATCATAAATCATCAGTACGGGGCGAATCGCAAAAGCTCTGGCCAGCAGCACCTGCTTCCGTTCAAAGCGAGATAAAGCACCTGCTGCAGCCAACGGGTCTCCGCCAAAACCGGACAAATCGAGGGCTTTTGCAACCACCTCTTTTTGCTCATCAATCGAGCTGATTCCCGAATGAAACGAGACCGGCAGCAAAACATTTTCCCATACCTTGAGGTTCGCCACCAGGCCGAAGCTTTCCGATACAACTCCAACTGTTCCCCGAAACTGCCGCCACTGTTTTTGTGAAAACCGGGATGAGTCTTCACCGGTGACAAGAAGTTGCCCTGAAACGGGAAGAGAGAACCCGAGTATTGTATCGAGGACTTTTTGAGTGCCGACCTCCTCAACACCGGACAACGCAAGGCTCATTCCTTCTTCAAGCTTGAAGTTGAGAGTGATCGAGCCGAGGCCAATATTTTCGAAAGAAATTATTGCCATTTAAGTTTAATAAAATGCCGCCAGGCTGATGACCCCATTCAGAAAAAAAATTGCGAATAAACTATAAATGACACCGCGCGAAGACGCTCGCGGTATCATGGTTGATACCCTCCCTACGGACATACCCTGCTGAATACAGATCAGACTCATCAATCCGCCAAACAATAAACCCTTCATCAGGCTGACAGCAACATCTTGAAACCTCAACGCGGAATACAAACCTTGCGAGAAGGATTCAAACGGAACATTCATGAAAAGATTGGCGACAAAGAAGCCACCGAGAATAGCGACAATTTCAAAATAGATCGTCAACACCATGCAGGATAACGAAAAAGCAAGCAGTCGCGGCAGGAAAAGATATTCATGGGGATCAATCCCCATGACTTCAAGGGACTTGATTTCCCGATTCACTTCCATCGTTCCAAGTTCGGCAGTCACCGCAGCACCACTGCGCGCGACAATAATAATGGCGGTCAATAAAGGTCCCAGTTCACGCAAGATCGTCCAGATAAGTATTTTGCCGATCATGGTAATGTTGGTACTACCGAGCAATCCCTTGACTTGAACGATAATCGCCGTTCCGAGAAATAATGCCGTGGGCACGATAATTTTCAGCGACTCGTAGCCCGTAAAATAGACTTGTTTCCAAACAATCCGGCGGGAGACGCTATGGTGCCTCCCCACAAGTAACGGCAGGGTTTTGAATGTTGAAAATGAAAGGACCATGAGGTCATTAAGCAGGGCTGCCTGCTGGAGGCCCCATTGTCCAAGCAAAAAAATCAGGCGCTGCATAAGAAAACCAATCCGGGGAAAACTCTGGTCCAGAGAGAAAACTATGAGCACATCCATACTCGATTTTCCCAGAGTAGCCAAAACAATACATCAATGAAAAGCAAAAAATGGTTCAGAGATCAGATCAGGAAAGAGATTCGACGCATGAGAACACCTTTTTTTTAACATAAACATGACAAGCTTAATGCCTCTTATGACGATGGCGCTATTTAATTTTTCCAAAAGAAATAATAAGAAAAGAATCTCGACAGTCACAGCCTCATGTCAGCTATAAACGAAAAGAAAAGGCGCCGTAGCCGTTAACCCATGGCCAAGGCGGCATAGACCCGTGCCGCCGCCTCTACCTCGGCCAGGCTGGTCTGTTCGTCGGCGGTATGGGCTGTTTCCAGTGAACCGGGGCCAAGAATAAGCGGTTTGCTCCCGGCTTCGTAAAACAGGTTCCCGTCCGAGTGAGAACGGAACGGTACGAACTCCAACGGCAGATTGAGCCGCTGATAGACATCTTCAAAAATGGCGATGATTTTCTCATCCAGGTCGAGTTGATAACCGCCTGATTCGTAGGAAAAGTCAAGTTCCAGATCGAGCCCCTTGATTGATCGGCGCGCCTTGACCAGGTGTTTTTCGAGCTCCTGGCGGATCAGGCCCGGATCGACTTCGGGTGAGAGGTGCAGGTCAATCATTGCATCGCATCGATCAGGTACGACAAAACCGGCGCGCGACGAACTCATTTCGCGGATCGAGTAAACCAGCTTTGACGTCTCCCGATCAAACATCGGAGCGTTCTGAAGCTGCAGGAGAACTCGCAGCATCGCTTCAATCGCATTGTGCCCCAGTTCGGGAAGCGACGAGTGGATGCGCCGGCCCTGGGTGGCCAGCGATATCTCCATGTAGCCGAAGTGGCTGAAGGCCGGAAGCATGGCGGTTGGTTCGCCGATGATGACCCGCCCGGGGCAGCACTCCTCAAGGAAGCGGATGCTGCCATCACCGTTCTCTTCCTCGCCGACAACCAGCAACAGGCCGAGCGAAGGGCGCTGCTCCTCGGGCAGAGTGGCCAGCGCGAGCCAGGTTTCCACCATTGCCGCACAGCCTCCCTTCATGTCGGCGCTGCCCAGGCCGCGGACCACACCCCACTCTTCTACCGCTGCATACTCATCGATATCCCAGGCGGCGACCGTATCGACATGCCCGACCAGGTAGAGTTCCGGCGCCCCCTCACCCATGGTTGCGACCAGATTGAAGCGTTCATCTTCGACCACCTGGCGCCGAACCTCAATCCCGGCCGGAGCGAGACGCTGTTCGAAGTAAATCTGGATATCCTCCTCCTTTCCGGAAGGAGAGTAGATATCGATTGCCTCCATCAGAGTTTGCCGCAGGCGTTGTGGATCGATCGCTTGCCAGACAGCTTCCAGACGATTGCTCATGCTCAGGCCTTTTTCTTTTTTTTGCGCGAGCGGGAAAGGTTGAGGGTCATGTAGACATGTTTCTGGATATTATCAAAGCCCTGTTTCTTGAAAAAATTGATCCCGGCCTTGTTGTCGGCATCGGTATCGATGATCACCATGCGGACTCCCTGCTCGACCATCCGTTCCTTGATTTCCTTGAACAGCGCCTTGCCGACGCCGGCCTTCTGCAGCCCGGGTCGCGTCCCGATCCAGACGAGATAGCCATATTTCCAGGAGGAGTGCTGTTTCTCAACGGTGGTTCCAAGCGCAAAACCGACGATTTCATCATTCAGTTCGGCAACGATGCAGAGTTCGCTGTCGGAGTTGAACAGGGTGGTGATCTCGTATTCATCCCAGGTGCGATACATGCTGGGAGAATAGTCGGCGGTGAAAAGCAGCTCGCCGAGATGGAAGACAGCCGCCAAATCGTCAATGGTCATGTCACGAATTAATAGTTCATCTCTCGCTTTGCTTTTTGTCATAGCACCCATCGTTTATGAAATGATGAACAGGATATTTTGCCGCCCTGGCAAAACCATCGTCTTCGGCATTTGCCAAAGGAACGGTCGCATTTATACGGAAACCATTCCTGCCTTTTCAGAAACCCGTCTTGTTCGATTCCGTGGCATGGTTCCAGGCGTCTTCAGGTTACATCTAAAAAGGTTACATCTAAAAAGGTTACATCTAAAAGCAGTGCGCGTTCAGATTTAATGACAGAGGATACTTATTCCACGGTCACCGACTTTGCCAGGTTGCGTGGCTGATCAACGTCGGTCCCCTTGAATACGGCGATATGGTAAGCGAGCAGCTGTAACGGAATCGAAGCCAGAACCGGCATCAGTTCATCAGTAAGCTGCGGGATCTCGATGACGGCGTCGGCCTGATCAATCACCGCATTGAAACCGGAGGTCGTCACGGCAATAACCTTGCCGCCGCGCGCCCGGACCTCTTCCATGTTGGAGACAACCTTGCCGGCCGTTTCATTCTCCGGAACGACAACAACAACCGGAAGCTGTTCATCAATCAGGGCGATCGGGCCGTGTTTCATTTCACCGGCCGGATAACCCTCGGCATGGATGTAGGAAATTTCCTTGAGTTTGAGCGCCCCCTCGAGCGCCACCGGATACTGGTTGCCGCGACCGAGGTAGAGAAAATCAGCGGCATGGAAATAATCTTTGGCCATCTCCTCAATCGCCCCGTCAAGCGTGAGTACCTGTTCAATCAGGCGCGGCAGGGTCAGCAGCTCGTTGACAAGGTCCCGACAGTTGTCAACGGTGATAATGCCGCGGACGCGACCGAGGTGCAGCGTGAACAAAAACAGGGCGACGAGCTGGGTAGTAAAGGCCTTGGTCGAGGCTACACCGATTTCCGGGCCGGCGTGGGTATAGATGATGCCGTCACTTTCGCGAGCGATCGACGATTCGACGACATTGCAGACACAGATGACCTTGCCCCCCTTGCCGCGGGCTTCGCGCAGGGCGGCGAGGGTGTCGGCGGTTTCGCCCGACTGGCTGACGACAATAGTCAGGGTTTTGTCATTGACGATCGGGTTGCGGTAGCGGAACTCGCTGGCGATATCGACCTCCACCGGAACCCGGCAGTGCTGTTCGATCATGAATTTGCCGACCAGGGCGGCGTGCCAGGAGGTGCCGCAGGCAACCAGGAATATTTTCTCAAACTTCTTGAGCGCATCATCTGCAAGATTCAAGTCCTCGAGATAGATCGCACTTTCATCCTCCTGCACCCGCCCGGCAATGGTATCGGCAATTGCCCGCGGTTGCTCATGGATCTCCTTGAGCATGAAGTGCTTGTACCCCCCCTTCTCGGCCATCAGCGGCGACCAGGTAATGGTCTTGGCCGGACGCTCGACAAGATTCCCCTCCAGGGTGGTGATCTGCATGCCACTCCGGGAGAAAACGACCATTTCGCCATCTTCGAGGAAAATCATCTCGCGGGTATGGGAGAGCATCGCCGGAATATCGGAAGCGACAAAGTATTCCCCTTCGCCCTGGCCGACAACCAGCGGCGAGCCGAGCTTGGCGGCAACCATCTTGCCCGGTTCATCGGCGCAGACAACGGCAACCGCGTATGCACCGCGCACGTCCTGCAGGGCATTGCGCACCGCCGCCTCGAAATCACACCCCTCCTTGCCATACTGTTCGATCAGGTGAGCGATGATCTCGGTATCGGTATCGGAACTGAAATGGTGGCCGAGTCCTCTCAGCCGCTCTTTCAGGTCGAGATAGTTCTCGATAATGCCATTGTGAACGACAACATACTTGCTCGCCTTGTGCGGATGAGCGTTGGTCTCCGACGGCCGGCCGTGGGTTGCCCAGCGGGTATGGCCGATCCCGAGCGAGCCTGAAAGAGGCCGGTCGCGCAACACCGCATCGAGATTGACCAGCTTCCCCTCGGCCCGACGAATAGCGATTTCACCATTGTCCAGAGTCGCGATGCCGGCTGAATCGTAGCCGCGGTACTCAAGCCGCTGCAGACCGGCAAAAATGATCGGTGACGCTTCCTGCGAGCCAATATATCCGACAATTCCGCACATAAACATTTTTCTCCGTAAAATAGAAGTCAGTATACAGTCGACAGTCATCAGAAGAAACGGAATACATTATTTTTCTACCTACTGAATACTGACTACTGAATACTGCCTACTATCATTTTTTCTTTTTATTCTTCTTCACCCAGCCCTCGATGTTCTTCTGCAGGCTGCGGGCAATCGCCAGGGCACCATCCGGCACATCCTTGGTGATGGTTGAACCGGCGCCGATCAGGCTGTTGCTGCCGATCTTGACCGGGGCGATAAACTGGACGTCGCTGCCGACGAAAACGTCATCACCGATCTCGGTGATATGCTTGTTGACGCCATCGTAGTTGCAGGTAATGGTCCCGCAGCCGAAATTGACGTTTTTCCCGACCTCGGCATCGCCGATATAGGTCAGATGGCTCGCCTGCGAGCCGGTATCGAGGTTGGCCTTCTTGGTTTCGACAAAATTCCCGATCTTGTTGCCGCCGGCGAGAACGGTTCCGGGGCGCAGATGCGCCATCGGACCGATAGCCGACCCGTTGCCGATTTTTGATTCGGCGAGGACCGAGCCCGGCTTGATATGGACATTGTCGCCAACCTGGCAATCGGTCATCACCACGCCCGGCTCAATCGTACACCCGGACCCGATCACGGTCGTCCCGCGCAGGTGGACGTTGGGATAAACAATGCTGTCGGGGCCGATCTTCACATCGGCGTCGATGTAACTGTTGTCCGGATCAATAAGGGTCACGCCATCGTGCATCAGCTGCTCATTGATGCGCTGGCGCATCACCGCCGCCGCCTCGGCCAGCTGGCTCCGGTCATTGATTCCCATCACTTCCTCTGCATCGACAATCATGGCGCCCACGGTTCGCCCCTGGTGGTTCGCGGCCTCGACAATATCGGTCAGATAATACTCGTTCTGGGCATTATTGTTGCCGACCGACAACAGCGCCTCGAAAACCCAGGGTGCTTCGAAGGCATAGATACCGGCATTGATTTCAGTGATCGAAAGCTGATCGGCCGTTGCATCTTTCTGCTCGACAATTGCCGTGACCCGACCGTCGTCGTCGCGGACAATCCGACCATAACCGGTCGGGTCGTCGACAACCGCTGTCAACAGAGTCACCGAAGCTTTTGTGGCGGCGTGCATTTCAAGCATGGCTTCGAGAGTCTCTTGCTGCAGAAGCGGCACATCGCCGCACAACAGCAGCAGGGTCCCGGAAAAACCGACGAGGGCCTCGCGGGCACAGAGGAGTGCGTGTCCCGTGCCGAGTTGTTCAGACTGCAATACATAGCTATAGCGATGATCGCCAAGCGTCGACTGAACCTCTGCGGCGCCATGGCCGACGACAAGTAAGGTCGAATGACAACCGAGCGTTTCACTCAGTTCGGCCGGCCAGGCAACCAGAGGTTTGCCTGAAATTTGATGCAGGACCTTCGGGCAGGTCGATTTCATACGTGTCCCCTGCCCGGCGGCCAGGATAACGGCTGCGATTTGTCTGCTCTCTGTCAAAAAAGCCTCCTCTTCCTTTTACGGCCGCCATTATTGCCAAAGGAGCCTGAACAGTCAAGAAATAAGCCTGTTTACAGCTACTTGACCCCGGAAATATTTTTGCAAAAAAATGTATTCTCAAGTAAAGTATAGTTCATCCACGGAGGAAGAAGAATGCAAGACGACAGAAAACGGATCAGCCGCGAGCTCGAGGATATTGAGCATCAGATGAAAATGCTCGAAATCGCCTATGAGCAGTATTTCTCTGGCATCGAGAAAAGAGAACCGATGAAGGACCGGGAGGATCTGACCAAACGGATTCGGCAATTTGCCAACCGGCGAATCATGCAGACCGACCTCCGCTTCAAGTATCAGGGCCTGGCAACCCGATTCCATAGCTACAACAGCTACTGGGAGCGGATCCTCAAGCTCATGGATGAGGGGAAATATCACCGGAATGCCAGCCAGGTGATGAAACCTGTCGGCACCAAAAACCAGGTGAAACCTGAAAGCACCAACCCCGGCACAACTTCTTCAGACGGCAATCAGGTTGACTCGGTGTACAATGACCTGATGGCGGCCCGCAGAAGCTGCAATATCGGCGGCAAGGCTCCGGACAAACAACAGGTTGCGTCGATGCTCGAAAAACAAAAATCAAAGATCAGGGAAAAGTTCGGCGATCGGCCGGTCGCCTTCAAGGTTGAAACCCGGGACGGTAAACCCCGCATCGTGGTGAAAGCAAAAAAATAGACAATGACCCGCAAGCAGCGGAAAACAGCTCTTGTCCTCGCCGGCGGCGGTATTATGGGCGCGGCCTATGAAATCGGGACGCTCACAGCTCTCGATAAAATGTTTTCCGGCAGCTTCAGCATCAACCGTTTTAACACCTATCTCGGCATCAGCGCCGGCTCGATCATAGCGACCCTGGTCGCCAACCGTATCCGCCCATCCGATCTGTACGAAACCATTGCCCGAAACGAACGCCGGGTTTTCAACTGGCGACGCCAGGATATCTATACGTTCGATTTCAAAAGCTCGGTCATGGCCAGCTTCGAACTGTTCGGCAATCTGTTTAAAATTATCCGGCACCACCGCAAACAGAAATGGGGATTCAATCTGCACGATTTTATCTATATTTTGCAGGAGCAATTCCCGGCCGGCCTGTTTTCTCTCGATCCCCTGCAAAAATACCTCTGCGACGCTTTTCGTCAGGAAAATGTACGTGATCATTTTGACGATTTGAAATCCGAGCTGTTCATCCCTGCCTATGACCTTGATCGGGGTGAGCGGGTGATTTTCGGCAGCGAGGGGCACCGGGACATTCATGTCTGCCAGGCGATTACCGCATCCTGTGCAATCCCCTACTTCTTCCGGCCATACCAGATTGGCGACAGCTACTATATCGATGGCTCAAGCGGTAAGGTTTTACATCTCGACATCGCCATCAGGCAGGGCGCCGAACTGATCATTGTCATCAATCCGCGTGTTCCGATTGACAACGACCCGGAGAAAGCGTGCCTGCCTGACCTCTCGTACGGGCGCTGTTCAAGTATTTCAGACCTCGGCCTCAATTTCTCCTGGGAACAGTCCCGGCGCATTGAAGCGAAAGAGAATATCGCCAGCGCCGTCGAAAACTACCGGGCCAAATACCCCAAGGTCGAAATAGTCCTGTTCGAACCGGGACGGGATGAAACGATGCTTTTTTTCCAGAACCCGATGAGCATGGACGCCAGAAACCACATCATGGCCTACGGCTACACGACAACCCTGAGCCAGCTGCGCAGCCGTTTTGCCGAGTTGGAGCCGATTTTCCGGAAAAAGGGTGTAAAAATATCGACAGAAAGACTAGATAGTCCGCCACCGGTAGATATTGAGCTATAGTGTAGAAGTGTACGAATTGGATGTGCGGCTGGCGCCAGCGCCGCCTGCAGATTCTGTTTTCAGGTTCAAACTACCTCGTAGCGGCAAGGCTGAGTGAACATGAAGATTGTTTTCCCGACATTGCACGTCCGAAAATCGCACCAGGCAACCCCGCTGGCCGCCGCCAGCCTGGCGGCGATGCTGCACAATCGCCGCAATTTCGAATGCATCCTGCTCGATTTTTTCCCTTCCGACCCGCCCGAACGGATGATCCGGGCTATCCTGAAATCGAAGCCGGATCTCGTCGTGATGCCTCTTTACACCTGGAACCGCTCCATCATGCTCGGAGTCAGTCAGACGATAAAGCAACAGGCACCGTCTCTTCCTGTCATTGCCGGCGGACCGGAAGTGACCGCCGATCCGCATGGTGTCATCCGCGAGGGGAAGCTCGATGCAGCAATCCGCGGTGAAGGGGAAGCGACCTTTGTCGAACTGGTTGACCAGTTGGCCGAGAAAAAAACCATCGGCCTGATCCCCGGATTATCCCGCCCGCAGGGTCACGAGATCGTCGATGGTCCGGATCGGGCGCCATCTGATCCGGAATCTTTGCAATCACCATGGCTGACCGGAACCCTTACACCACAAGCCGGCAGCGGGCTGCTCTGGGAAGTGGCTCGCGGCTGCCGGTTCGACTGCAGTTACTGTTTTGACAGCCGCGGCAGCAAAACGGTCGAGAAACTACCGTACGCAAGGCTCGCCGCCGAACTCGAACTCTTCCACAAGGTCGGGGTTGCCCGGATCTGGGTTCTTGATTCAACTTTCAACTTCCCGCCAGAACGGGGCAAGGAGCTGCTGCAGCTGCTAGCCGGAACCGTTCCCGATATCCATTTTCATCTCGAAGCCAAGGCCGACTATCTCGACGAAGAAATGATCCAGATGCTGGCGTTACTCCCCTGTTCGATCCAGATCGGCTTGCAGTCTTTCCATCCGCAGGTGCTGCGGGCTATCCACCGCGCAATCAATATCGATCTCTGCCTCGAACGGCTGCAGATACTGTCTGAAGCCGGCGTCACATTCGGCGTCGACCTGATTTACGGCCTGCCGACCGATGACCTTTCGGGGTTCCGCAGCTCTCTTGAATCGGCCCTGTCACTGCAGCCGAACCAGGTCGATATTTTCCCGCTGTCGGTTCTGCCCGGGACCCCGCTCTATCAACACAAGAACGATTTCGACCTGCTTGCCGCCAGCACCCCGCCATACGAGATCAGCAGCAGCGAAACCTGGACGCCGGATATGCTGGAAAAAGCGACTCTTCTGGCCGCGGCGACCAACCTGTTCTACAATCTCGGCCGATCCGTCGGCTTCTTTAGTGCCATCCTTGACATCACCGGGAAGGAACCGGTTCCGTTCCTCGAGGGCTTTGCCGACTGGATGTTGTTGCACCAGGGGATATATCGCTCGGTCCTGACCGATATCGAAAGCTGGCTCCCGGAAGAGATCCTGCCGATGCAGGAAGGTTACGTCCAGTTTTTACTGATGCGCAATCGGCGCGAAGCGTTGTTTCCGGCTGCACTCGACCTGATCCGCTACCATTTCCATTACGCTGAAACCCTGCTTGAGCATGAGTTGCTGCCGCCAGCGGAAGAACTTGCCAGCAGTGACTGCTGGCACCAGATCTGGGTGCGCTCGCCGCATCTTCGCCTGGTGCCCTTTACCTACGAAATAGTCGATTTGCTGGAAATGGAAGAGATCGATCTTGAGGAGTTTTCCGAACTGTTCCGGCCGGTCGGTTCGACCGCACTTTTTTATCGACGGGGTGACGATGTCTTCTGCGAGTCCCTTGAAGAGGATTTTCTGACCCTGCTCGAAAATTGTGATGGGGCCCGAACCCCCGAGGAGATTTTTTCCGGTGCCGTTTCGCAAAAGGCCGGCGAAGAGATCGTCAGTTTTGCAGTTGCCGAAGGATTACTCTTGCCGGTTGACTGAATAAAAATTGCCACAACACAGGGCTAGAGCCCCTGCGGTCTTTCAGCCTCAGGTTAGAATTAGCAGAAATCGAGTAAGGCAACCATTAACTTGACCGTCTTTTAAGATCAAAATACTGCGCTTTCTATTGTTTTTTATTTTATCCAGATGTAGCTATGAAATAGAGGGTATTCAGGAGATTCTCAATGAAAGACAAACTCTCTTACGAAGAGCTTGAGCTCAAAGTAAAAGAATTGGCTGAAGAAAATGCCAAGCTGACAAGTACAGATATGGCACGCTCGGGAAGCTCAGAATTGTATCGAAACCTCTACTTTACCGAGCAGTGGGATAACCTTCTCCAGGGTAAAGTGCCTGAAATCTACGAGTACATGATCGTGACCAAAACCGGAGAATTTTGATCTGGTTATTACTGACCAGACGATGCCCGAGATGACTGGATCGGCTTTGGCCGAAGAACTGTTGAAAATCAGGCCGGATATCCCGGTTATTCTCTGCAGTGGCGACTCGAATAAGGTTTCAAAAGAAGAATTAAAAAGAATCGGTATCCGGGAATTCTGCATGAAACCGATCGACATAAATCAACTCGCCGCTATAACCCGTAATGCCCTGGATGATAATAGCCCTGGAGTTGAATAATTCAGGGAGGGCTCAGTTCTTACAAGTCACGACCAGCAGAAGCTCCAGCCCTTCCAGGTTGAAGGTTTATGGAAATAAAATCCCCTGTTTGACCGTTCTTTTTATTTCAAGTACAATGCCACTACTTATTTATGTATGTTTGTAAGAATCTGGAGCCAGAGGGCTTGCACGATTGTTAAAACCACTCTGGAATCAGTGTGGTTTTTTATTTTGACGATTTGAACCAACCGTAAGGTGTGTCAATTTGTTGGCCCGTGGCAGGTTTTGGCGGGATTGGCAGATTCAATTTTTTTGAATATTCTGACAAATAAAATACCTGCATATTAAGAACAGTTTTTGATGGGGGTCGGCAGATGTCTTTTTCTCTTAAAGAAATACTTGATGTCTCCAGACTAAATGACATTCTTGCCAGCCTGGAGGAAATCCAGAAAGTTCCTTCTGCTATTATTGACAAACAAGGCAACATTCTCACCGCTACGTCCTGGCAGGACATTTGTACCCAATTCCATAGATTAAATCCCGCCATTGAAAAACAGTGCAAAGATAGTGATCGATATATTGAAAACAAGCTTAATGACGGTGATGCCCTAGCTGTCTACCGTTGCCCAATGGGGCTCATTGACGCGGCCATGCCGATTGTTATCGATCACGAACATCTGGGTAATGTTTTTGTCGGGCAACTTTTCACAGAGCCGGCCGATGAAGAATACTTTATAAATCAAGCGCGAAAGTATGGCTTTGATGAAGAGTCGTATCTGTCCGCCATGCGTAAAGTCCCGATTATACCTGAAGAAAAAATCAGAACAGATTTGTATTTTATCCATAGTATGACCCGGCTGATCGCCGAACAAGGATGGTCTCTCAAGCAGCGAGAGAAAACAGAAAAGCACTTACGTGAAGCAGAGTGGAAATTCAAAGCGTTATTCGAAAATGGTCCCATTGGCGTTGCCTATCATTCCATGATCTATGATGAGACCGGCAAAGCAGTTGATTATTACTTTATTGATGCAAACGAGCAATACCTGGAACTTACCGGTGTCGATCCACGCGGCAAAACGGTCACGGAGGCATTCCCCGGAATTGAAAAAGACCCGTTTGACTGGATCGGTACCTTCGGAGAGGTTGCCAGAGAAGGAAAGACTATCCGTTTTGAACAATACCTTCAACATAATGACCGTTGGTATGATTGTGTTGCTTACCAGTATCAACCAGATCATTTTGTCGCCGCATTTCAGGAGATTACTGATCGCAAAAATGCCGAAAAAGAGTCACGGCTCAGTGAAGAGCGTTTCCGCCGTATTTTTAATGAGTTGTCAATCGGTATGGCCTTATGTGACGACAGTGGGAAATTCCTGAAAATCAATCAGTCTTTCACCGACATAATCGGCTATTCATCACAAGAAATGACTCAATTAACATTCGCTGACTTAACATCACCGGAATTTCACGAGGAGGAAGCAAGGCTTTTCAAGGACTTGGCCGAAGGGGTCACGTCAAGCTATAAAATCGAGAAGCAATGCATCCACAGGGACGGACATCTGTTTTGGGCCAGTGTGAATGCGACCAAGCTTATTGGCACTGAAGAATCCACGCCTCTTTATATTGGTTCAATAGAAAAAATCGACAAAGAAAAACAACTGGAAATTGCATTGGAGCAAACCAGAAGTCGACTAGAGTCTTTGTGGAATATTTCAAAGCTGACCAGTGAAAGCTTTCAAAAAATTTGCAACAACGTGCTTCAAGAAATAGTCAAGATGACTTATAGCCCTTACGGTTTTTATGGTTTCCTGGATCAGGACGAAGAGGTGATGACCATTTACAGTTGGTCGAATGAAGCCATGCAGGACTGTGAAATCCATAATCAACCGATTAAATTTCCTATTGATCAATCCGGAATATGGGGTAATGCGGTTCGTACAAAGAAGCCTTTTGTTTTAAATGATTATCAGCAAGAGTGTGAGTTTAAAACAGGAACGCCTGAGGGGCATGTTGCCCTGGAAAGAGTTTTGTCTATTCCAGTACTCAGTTCCGGAAAAGTTGTCGCCGTCGCTGCGACAGCGAACAAGGATGGTGACTATACCCAGGATGACATAGATCAGCTCAAGGCTTTTTTAGATAATGTTCAAATCTTGATTGACCGCAAAAGAGTTCAGGATTCTTTAGAGGACCAAAGAGAATACTATCGCGTTTTATTTGAAGGTTCTCCTCATCCAACTGCCGTTGCTGATGCAGAAAGCGGCGAGATTCTAGCGTGCAATAAACAATTTTCGGAACTTGTCGGCTTCTCTTATGAAGAGATCATAGGCCAACATCAATCAAAATTCCATCATGCGAAACCCGGTGAGGGTGAACACTCTGAAAACTTTGAGGCACACAAGTCCGACATGGATGGGAAGGCCCTGGAAGATCAGTTGGCTACCAAAGATGGCCGGATTTTGGATGTTGAAATTGTTGCTTCAAAGCTGCATTTGAAAGATCAGGAAGTGTTGCTTGGTTTCTTTCATGATGTTACCGAGCATAAAAAGATGATGGAAGAGCAAAGACGTTCATCACAACTTGTCGCATTAGGAACGATCGTTGCGGGTGTGGCACACGAAATCAACAACCCGGTGAACGGGGTGATTAACTGTGCCGCCCTGATTAAATCGAAGGCGGGCAATAACGATGACGTTATAGATCTGGCAAAAAGAATAGAAATCGAAGGTGCCCGTATAGCTAAAATCACAAAAAACTTACTGCATTATTCCAAGGATAGTCGTAAAGAAATGCAAGAGGTGCAAATCAAAGAAGTCATTGAAAGTGCCTTGACTCTGAGCTCTAGTAAAATCAAGAATCAAGACATTATCTTGGAAACCGAGATTCCCGACGGGTTGCCGGAAGTCAAGGCGAATTCTCAGAATCTCATCCAAATCATCATTAATTTCCTGGAAAACGCTTGTTATGCACTTAAAGTTAAAGAGCACATCAAGGACGATAAAACTATCAAGATCATTTGTTCATCTGCAATAAAAGATGGCAAAGAGATTGTTTGCGTAGAAGTTTTTGATAACGGTATCGGAATGAATCAGGAGACCTTGTCCAAGGCAAAAGATGCTTTTTACACAACCAAACCGTCAGTCGATGGTTCCGGGTTGGGCCTGTCCATAGTCTCCGAAATCGTTAACATGCATCACGGTGTTTTCGATATAGAAAGTATTGAAGGTGAATTTACAAAAATGAAGATATGCCTTCCTGCCAAAGAGCCTCTCTCATAAGCCACCACTGCCAGGATGTTTTTGACATTTTTAAATTGCAGAATTACATGAGAAACCCCTGCATATCGTCAGTTTTTCAGTTCAAAAATTCCTGAACGTAGAGTAGGGAAAAACCGGTGCAGCCAGACTTTGAACATCATGGATCAAGCGCCTATTAACAGTCTGACCATCTTCGGCAATTTCTGCATATCAGAAACCTTATCCAGCCATCCGGCGACCCCCAGACCCTTCGCTTCTTTTTTATGTTTATCATCCTTATTTGATGAAAGCAGAAGGATCGGAAGAAAGTTCTTCCCCTTCATTTGGCGAACAGTTTTCACTAGCTCTATGCCATTCATTTTCGGCATATCATAATCAGTAACAAGTAAATTAACATCCAGGTTTTGAAGAAGCTGAAACTACAGAAGCCGCACAGATGCGACCAGGCGGCGTGCCGAATCAAACCTTTCGGCCATCTCGGACGATGAGTTTCGCAAGTTGCCCGACAACTATACTGACCTAGGGGATATACCCTCTCGCAACTTTTTCTTAGATCAACTAAGGATTTTTAAGGCAGAAAAACAACAGACGGGATCAGTCTCAACTGACTCCGTCTGTTGCACAATGTCTGATAATTCTATTTAAGCAGCAGATCCATCACGCCGCGGTAGGTTTCACGTTTCCGCTCCGACTCCTCGTACAGGCTGGAAGAGAAAATGGCGGTCGCCGCATGCTCGGCCATCATCGAAAAAAGCTGGTAGTCAATCGCTTCGAATTTTTCTTTTTGCACCAGAAGCCGGTAGATGACCAGCAGGCCGGTCACTTCACCATGGATAACCAGGGGGATCGCGGCCAGCGGCTTGAGCGGATCATCCGACCCCTCGATCACCGACCCGGCAATCAGGTAAATATCCTTCTCCTCAATTACCTTCCTGAAGATTTCATTCTCTTCAATCGTTATATTCTGCGGGAACTCTTCTTCGTCGAACCCTTCGCCGGTCAAAAAATCGAGCCCGGCCGTATCTTTCGGCCGCATGAGTAATGCAAATTTTTCCGCGCCGACAAAGTTGATGATAATTTCCTTGATGATAGCGACCACCTGATCCTGGTTCAGAACCGAGTGCAGGCGGGACGAAGCAACATAGAGATTGGTCAGGTTGTTATTGACATCCTCTATCTTAACCAGCTGGTTGGCAAATTCGAGGTTCTCCTCTTCGAGCTCTCGTATCCGGGTGCGCAGATGCTCGCCGTCGGACTCCAGGCGTTGCTTCTGATCCTGCAGCTTCTTTAACTCATCCCGCATTTCGACTGGTCCGCTGCCGGACGAACCGGTCACCGCATCGACAACTGTCGCAAAGGGCTCACCCTCGGGTTCATGATGAACGATATAAATTCCGCAGCCCCCTTCATCCTCGGTCGCCAGCCGGGCAACCTTGCCGATCAGAAGCATCTGCCGGTCACCTGGAAGATCAAGGGTGACGTTGACGATATCATTAATTTTGAATTCGATGGTTGTTTCGAGGAAGATGCCGTTGCGGGAGATATCGCGGGCCCAGACGGTGCCCGACCAGGCTTCGCATTCAAGGTGAACCGGCAAGCCAACTGTCTCGCGCGGCGCTTTGCGGGCCTTGACCTTGCCGAGGAGGCGTTGAACCTTTTCAATCAGTTCCTGCTTGCTGACAGGTTTGGTGACATAATCATCGCAGCCGGACTGCAGGCATTTTTCAACTTCATTACGCCGTCCGGCGGCGGTAACCATAACAATCGGCAGAGCTTTCCACTTTGCAGTTTTACGCAGACGTCGACAGACTTCATCGCCGTCGATGCCGCTCATATAGAGATCAAGCAGAATCAGGTCCGGCGAAATCGAATCGATCCGCTCGAGAACTTCTTCCCCTGACATCGCCGTAAAAATCTCATGCCCGAGTTCAACAAGCAGTGATTTTTCAAGCTCGAGGAATAGTTCGACATCATCAACAAGGAGAATTTTCGACATAGTTCAATACGGTCTATCTGGCTTGGAGTGTACTAGGAAGTTAACCGACCCGAAGGAAAAAGTAAAGCCCCCTTGCAAGGGGGCTTAAGTATCGATTTATGAATCGATTCAGGCGACGTCTTTAAGGCGCTGCCGGTAATGCGGCCGGGCCCGGATCATTTCACAGATCTCTACGACTTCCGGCACGCGGCCAGAAATTCGCAGATCGTCATCGATCAGCACAGCCGGGGTGACATAAACCCGGTTATCAATCATTTTTTTTCGATCCCGATAGAGATGAACTTCCGCTTCAATCGATAATGCTTCCAACGCTGTCCGAACATTGTTCAGAGCCAGATAGCATTTTTGATTGCTATCAGGTCGGCAAATAATATCAATACGCATGGTTCTCTCCTGTTCTGCCTCCAGAAGATTTATTACCTTTTCGGTAATATTTTACCTCATTTTCCTGATATTTGCACCTTTTTTCAAACAGCCGCACGTTCGGGACTGTTTTCTATTCTGACTGACAGTTCATCCTGGTCAACCACAACCCGGACCACTGCCCCCTCTGCGACCTCGCCGGCAACAATGGCGCGGCCAATCCGGGTTTCGAGCTGATGTTGAATATAGCGTTTGAGGGGACGGGCCCCATAGACCGGATCGTAAGCCGCTTCGGCGATGAATCTTTTTGCTTCACTGCTCAACTCCAGCTTGAGCTGCTGATGCTTCAGCCGGGCAGACAGTTCCCTAACCTGAAGATCGACAATGTTGACAATCTCCTGGCGTGACAGCGGCTTGAACAAGACGACATCGTCAACCCGGTTGAGGAATTCAGGTCGAAAGTGATTGCGCAGACCATTCATTACACTGATGCGAGCACCCTCCTTGATATTGCCATCATCGCCGATTCCTTCGTGAAGGAATTCGGAGCCGATGTTCGAGGTCATGATGATCACCGTGTTTTTAAAATCGACGGTTCGCCCCTGGGCGTCGGTCACTCTGCCGTCATCAAGAATCTGTAAAAGCACGTTAAACACTTCGGGATGCGCTTTTTCGATTTCGTCAAACAGGATCACCGAATACGGCTTGCGCCGAACAGCTTCGGTCAACTGTCCGCCTTCCTCAAAACCGACGTAGCCGGGAGGGGCCCCGATCAGGCGACTGACCGCATGTTTTTCCATATATTCCGACATGTCGATCCGGACCATGTTCTCCTCAGAGTCAAACAATGATTCGGCCAGTGTCCGCGCCAGTTCGGTTTTGCCAACACCGGTCGGACCAAGGAAGATAAACGAACCGATCGGCCGCTTCGGATCCTTGATGCCGGCGCGGGCCCGGATCACGGCATCGGCAACCAGCTGCACCGCCTCGTCCTGCCCGATAACCCGTTGATGCAGGATGGTATCGAGTTTGAGTAGCTTCTCCCGTTCGCCCTCGACCAGACGACTGACCGGAATGCCGGTCCAGCGGGAGATGATTTCAGCGATCTCATCCTCGCTCACTTCTTCACGGACCAGCCTGGTCGCCTTTTCGATATCCTCACTCTCTTCGGAATCGTGCAGTTGCTGTTCAAGCTGCGGCAGGCGACCGTGTTTGAGTTCAGCAGCCCGGTTGAGATCATAATCACGTTCGGCGATTTCGATCTCCTGGCGAACCTGCTCGATCTCTTCCCGCAGATCCTGGAGTTTCCTGATTGATTTCTTCTCGTTTTCCCATTGCGTCTTCAATACATCGGTATCGGCCCGGAGATCGGCCAACTCCTTGCGTAAGGTCTCAAGCCGCTGTTTACTCGCCCGATCCTTCTCTTTTTTCAGCGCCGCCTCTTCGATCTCAAGCTGCATAATGCGCCGGGTGGCGCCATCAAGCTCCTGCGGCATCGAGTCGATCTCGGTCCGGATCATGGCGCACGCCTCATCGACCAGATCGATTGCCTTGTCCGGCAGGAAGCGATCGGAGATATATCGGTTCGAAAGCGTCGCCGCCGAAACGATGGCGCTATCCTGGATCCGCACCCCGTGATGGACCTCGAACCGTTCCTTGAGTCCGCGCAGAATACTGACCGTATCCTCAACCGTTGGCTGATCGACCAGCACTGGCTGGAAGCGTCTTTCCAGCGCCGCATCCTTTTCTATATACTTGCGATATTCGTCGAGAGTCGTCGCTCCGATACAGTGCAGTTCTCCACGGGCCAGCATCGGCTTGAGCATGTTTCCGGCATCCATTGAGCCTTCCGCCTTGCCAGCGCCGACAATCGTGTGAAGTTCGTCGATAAAGAGCAGAATCCGGCCATCACTTTCACGAACCTCGTTCAGAACCGCCTTGAGTCGCTCCTCAAACTCGCCACGGTATTTGGCACCGGCAACCAGCGCCCCCATGTCGAGGGCATAGACGGTCTTGTTTTTCAGCCCTTCCGGCACATCCCCACGGACAATCCGATGCGCCAGGCCTTCAACGATGGCTGTTTTACCAACCCCCGGTTCACCGATCAGCACCGGGTTGTTCTTGGTTTTTCGCGAAAGGATACGGATAACCCGGCGAATCTCCTCGTCGCGGCCGATCACCGGGTCGAGCTTGCCTTTGCGCACTTCATTGACCAGATCACGTCCGTATTTTTCAAGAGCTTCATAGGTCGATTCAGGATCGGCGCTGGTCACCCGCTGATGCCCGCGAACGTCCGACAGAGCTTTAAGCAGGACATTCTTGCTGACAGCCTGTTCCTTCAACAAGCGACCGGAGACCGTTTTGCCGGCCTCGTCAACAAGCGCCAGCAGCAGGTGTTCGACACTGACATACTCATCCTTGAGTTGCTTCGCCTCTTCCTGAGCCTCGATCAACAGTCGGTTGAGGCGTTGGCTGACATAAATCTTACCGGCCTCAACACCCGGACCGGAAACCGATGGTATCTTGTCGAGCGCCTGTTCGACCTGCTTGGCCAGGGCCGTCGGATCGACATCGAGTTTCTGCAGCAGGCGCGGGATCAATCCGTTTTCCTGCTGCACGAGCGCCAACAGCAGATGTTCGCCATCAACCTCAAGATGGCCGCGACGCATACAAATCTCCTGAGCGCTCTGAAAGGCTTCCTGGCTTTTCTGGGTCAACTTGTTGAAGTCCATGTTAATCCTCTCTAATGTTAATTCTAATAGAAAAGGGCCGCTTGGCAATGACCGGCGGCCCTTTTTCTATTACTTTAATGAACCGATTTGACCGCAATTTTTCTCGGTTTGGCCGCTTCCGCTTTTGGCAGGCGCAAGGTCAGCACGCCATTCTTCAGTTCGGCATCAGCCTTGCTCGCGTCAAAGTCTTCAAGCAGACGAAATTGACGATAGTATCCACTCGGGCGGAATTCACGGTAGAGGGCTTCTCCTTTTATGCCGTGATCAGCAGCAGCCTCGATACTTAAAATCCCCTGATCAATATCAATTTCAAGTTGATCTTTGGTTACCCCCGGCATATCGGCAATCAGGGTCAAGACATCTTCGGTTTCAAATATATCAACAGCCGGGTTGATATATTGCTGATCACGTGTCGATTCCTTGACAACATTATTTTCATTTTGAACGGTCATTGATTTCTCACTCATGATGTTTCTCCTTTCCTTTTTCCTTAATTCCATTTAATGGCTGACAATCGATATCTTTTTTGGCTTGGCCGACTCAGCCTTGGCCATGGTGACGATCAGCAGACCGTTCCTGTATTCGGCAGAAACCTTTTTGCCATTGATATCAGAGGGAAGCTCGATGGTCCGCAGGAACTTGCCGCTGCCCCGTTCACGTCGATGCCAGGTTCGGCCATCGCCGTTTTTTTCTTCAGTCCGCTCACCGGAAAGGGTCAGGGTATTGCCGGCAACACTCAGGTCGATATCTTTCTCTTCAACCCCGGGAAGCAACGCCTCAAGATAGTAGCTGTCGGCATCTTCACTCAGGTTGATTTTAGGATAACGTTGAGTTCCGACCCCCGGCAAAAAAGCAGTTTCCAAGGGGCTACTGCCAACGCCGCGGAACAACTCATCCATTTCCTTGCGCAAAACGTCCATTTCTCTAAAAAGATTCCAGTTAGTCATAACGTTACCTCCTTGATGTGATGGTTTGTTTAATTTCGCTTTTGTCTCTGTATACATCACAAGGCATGCCAACTGCTTCTCACAAGAATAATCCGTAAATTCAGGTAGATAGAGAATGAGTGCTGATTTTTCACAAAAACATGAGACGTCACAAGCGTCGCACACTTGCGACACTTAATTCACTTGCGACACTACGGCAAGGAAGGGAGGCTTGCAAAAAAAGTTTACTGTTTACAAATCTTCGCGAGACAGCTGCAGCTTACGCAGGTAGCGATAGAGGGTCGCCCGATGCACGCCGAGCAGGCGGGCGGTTGCGGCCAGGTTGCCATTGGCTTGACGATAGGCCGAATGGATAGCTTCGGCCGTCAGGTTGGCCGGCTGAGTGGTCTGCCGGGCGGCAGAAGAGAGTATCGTTCGTTCCTCAACATGGTCGTGCCGAGGATCATAATCAGCTATAACCGGCGGCGGCGTTGTGCGGATTTCGGTCGCCACTCCCCAGTCACCGGGACTGAAGTCCTGGCGTTCCCGGACCCATTCGGCAAAGGCCCGGGCACCGATCACCTCGGCATCGGCTTCGACAAAAACCCGCTCAAGAACATTGCGCAGCTCACGCACATTGCCGGGCCAGAGATAAGACTGAAGCAAGGTCACCGCCTCGGGAGTCAGGCGCTTTATCTGTTTGTGATACTTCTGATTGAACAGGAACAGGAAATGCTCAATCAGCGGGACCAGATCATCCATGCGTTGACGCAATGGGGGCAGATGAATGCGCAAAACGGCGACCCGATGATAAAGATCGGAACGAAAGCGCCCTGCCCCGACTGCACTTTCAAGGGGAACATTGGTCGCGCAGATGATCCTGACATCGACCGGCAGCTCCTTTTCGGAACCGACTCTCTCTATCTTTCCGGTTTCGATAACCCGCAGCAACTTGACCTGGGTCGCAATCGGCATGTCGCCGATTTCGTCAAGAAAAATCGTCCCGCCATCGGCCCGCTCGAAACGGCCGCGATGCGCCTTCAGGGCACCGGTAAAGGCACCCTTTTCATGCCCGAACAGCTCCGACTCAAGAAGTTCATCCGAAATAGCAGAACAATTAACGGCAACAAACGGTCCGGCCCGCCGTTCACCCTGGTCGTGCAGAGCCCTGGCAACCAGCTCCTTGCCGGTTCCGGTTTCACCGGTGACCAGCACCGCGGCATCAGAAGCGGCATAAAGACCAATTTTGCGAAAAACTTCAAGAATCCCCGGACTGCCGCCAACCAGGCCGAAACGCTGCGAGGGGACTTCATCGCGAACCCCGCCGGCCTGCCGGCGGTAAAACCGGAACGCCACCAGGGGGCTCTTATAATCATCGGAGAGTCCGCCGGGAGCGACCTCGAGCAACAGGTCGGTATCGGACACATCAAACCGAACCGGAACATCATCAAGGGTCTTCTCGGAGGCAACGACCTCGTCAGCAAGATCCCAAAGCGGCGGCGCAACCCGCCGGAAGGAATCCCGCAACGAGGCCCCGACCAGATCATCCCGGGTCTGCCCGAGGGCGGTCGCCAAAAGTTCAGACACCTGTCGAATCTTCCAGAGACCGCCCTGATGCCGGACCGCGACGAGGTCCGGCATCAGGGCCGGCAAACTTTGAGCATGACCAGGTTGGTTCATAAAAAATCCCCTTACCGAAACTCCCTCCAATGTAACCTCTTAATATTACAAGTTCAAGAGCTTGCCATCCGATGTTTTCTTATTTTCGAGAAATCTGTTGACACTTTTATTTCCCTCTCTATTATTCGGTAGAGGCAAGGGTGGCAAAACTGGCTCCATCCAAAGTGAGGATTTCGTGAAAAAAATCATTTTGATTCTGATTTTCATTGGCGCCGTGGTAACTGCTGGCAGCTTTCAGGTCGGACGGGTCATTGAAGCGGAGCTACCGAAGATCCTTGATCGTGTTGCCGACCTGGGACAGATGCAGATTTCGATCACTGATTACGATCGCCAGCTGTTCCGCTCAACCGTCAAAACAACTATCTCGCTTGCCAGCGTTGGTGGCACCATTGAGCAAATCCACCTGCGTCACAATATATGGCACGGCCCTTTCCCGATCGGCAAGAGCAGCGATGGAGAGTTCCACTACGCGCCGATGTCGGCGCTGGTCGAAACGATGGTCGATCATGACAACCCGCCGAGCGGCCTGATCGGTAATCTGTTCGAAAATTGTCCCGAACTTTACGATTCGATTGAACTGGCCCGCTTCGATTTTGCCGGCAACGGAACATCAACCTACCACATCCCGGGATTTGCAAAAACATTCGGCAGCGGCAAAAACGAACTTGCATTCGAATGGCAGGGCCTGACCGGTCAGGCAACCATTGACAAATCAATCAAAAAAATCAACGGCGAAACAGTCATTCCAAAAATCAGGATTTCCAGCGAGACCGGCCGGGTCGAAACTGAAAAAATCCATTCGACTTATCGAATTTTTGAGGATTTTGGCGGGCTGCTTCTCGGTAACATAACGTTGGATACCGAAGCCATCAGTATCAGCAGCGGCCGGAGCCGGACCGAACTCAGCGACTTTCAGTTTCGCAATTCCGCCAGCCTGAACAACGAAAACGTCTCATACTCCATCGCTATCGGTATTGAAAAGATCAATTCGACCGGTCAGATCTATGGCCCGCTCGGGCTCGAGCTTGACTTCGCCGGCCTCGATGCCGCAACGATCCTTGAAGTTCAAAAAAAGCTGCAAACAATTCAAAGTCATGTCGCCAGCGTCTCGGAAGAGAAAATAGCCGCCGAGGTTTTTGCCATTTACACCGAAGCGTTGCCGGAGTTGATCAAAAAATCGCCCGAGATCAGACTCAACTATCTCAACATGAGCAGCCCGAACGGTGAATTCTGGAGCAAGGGGAAAGTGGTTTTTGAGAATCAGCCCGGAGCCAGGATCAACAGTATAAACGACCTGCTCGGGGCGATTCTGGCCAATACCGATATTCAGATCAGCAAGCCGCTGCTGCTTAACCTCTTCTCTTCATCAATCAAAGGACAAATGCATTCGGCTCGAGAAGCCGGGCAACTCGGGGATGTTGATGATGAAAAGTTTGAAAAAATGACAGCGGAGGCCGCAACCGAACAAATCGAGAAGCTGGTTCGCCAGGGAGCCCTGGTCGACGAAGGGAAAAGCTATCGCGCCCTGTTCGAATTCAAAAATCGTAAAATGACACTGAACGGTCAGCCTTTCTCCGTAACCAAATAGCCGAAAAAAACTGGAGCGCATGACGGTCCCGCCTCAGATCAATCATCCTTTTCATGCTTTTTTTTCTTCTTACCTTTCACCTTATGCTTCTTCTTTTTCCCCGGATATTTCTTCTTGTGCTCTTCAAACCTGAGATAAGGTCGATCGAGATCCATATCCAACGTCACCCTGGCGCCGAGATCAATTCGCAGCTGTGTCGGCAATGATGCCGACATTTCCCAGACACCGTTTCTGAGAAAGAAATAGGCCCCCCGGCCAGTATCAAAATAGACCCGGGCATCCGGGTAATAATGATAAGTAAACCGGCTGCGGTGACCATAAGCCTTGGCATGCGCAGGCGGCCCCGACTTGGCGGGCGTCGGTGGCGAAGCAACAACCCTGGCGCTCCGGTGCGGCCCGGGTGGCAGGAGACATCCGGAGACAACAAACGATGCCGCCACAACCAAAACGACCGGTTTCCACAATCCAACTCGCATAAGCGACCTCCTGTTTCCACTTTAAACAATCGGGCTTGAGAGCACCGAATTAAAGAACGATCCGCATCCTTGCTACGGATAGAGTTTACGATGTTCCCGGTGCAACGTATAGGGCTTACTGGTCTTCAATTTGAGGCGAACGCTTGTGCCTTCCGTCTGAAACGCAACCGGCAAGGCAACTGACATCATCCACCGTCCTTTATCCTGATAAAAATAGAGATGCCGGATTGTATCAAAATAGACTTCGGTCGCCGGATAATAATCGTAGTGATACATCATTCGCCCGACTACAGCAGGGCCTTCCTCTATACTTGACACTGTCCCAGCCGCCGGCAGTTCCTCTTGGGATTTTTTCTTTTTCTCGGCCACTGCCGATTTGCGTTTTTTGCTGTTTGCAACTTTTTTCTTCGCAGCCTTTTTTTTATCAATTTTCTTTGCCTGTTCAACCGATTTTTCCGCACTGCCGGCCGGCGCAATTGACTTGGGTGCGGCACAGCCGCAAACGAAAAAAACCAGAAGGACCAACGGCAGATATCTATAGAGTAAAACCCGGTGCATAGTTGCCCAACCCGATTAAAGAATTCACTGGTTATTCAAAGCGAGAGATATCTTAACATTTTCCAAACTGAACTGTGAAGTGATTCCAAAGCGGTTGACGCTTACGATAAATCAGTTATCCTCATTTTAATGAATGCGCAAGCGTGCAAAAAATCTCTGCGCAGCTACGCGACTGTAAATATAATATCGATGAACGCTTGGTTCTTACAATCTCAACAAAAAGGTGATCAACATGTACCTGCAAGAGCATCTGACTGCAATCAAAGCAAAATCCAACCCGCCGGAAGAGATCGCAGAGGTCATGAAACGCTGCAAAGATGATCTGGCCGCATCCGGACTGGCTGACAAAATACCGCAAGCCGGCAGTCCGGCACCGGAGATCATACTGCCGAATATTTATGGCGACATGGTCGATGCAAAAAAAATCCTCAGCCGGGGGCCACTTGTTCTGCACTTTTATCGCGGCGGCTGGTGACCTTACTGCAAAGCGGAGCTGTCAGCTCTGCAGGACATTATTGAAGAGATTCGCAATCGCAACGCGACCCTGGTCGCAGCCTCACCCCAGAAGCCGGAATACCTGATGGAAATCGTTCAGAAGAACCATATCCGCTTCAACCTTCTGCACGACCAGGACAACAATGCAGCCCGGAAATTCAACCTGGCCTGGCAACTGCCGAAGGAGCTTCAGGATATTTATCGGGAATTCGGCATCGACCTTGAGAAATTCAACAGCAATTCGGCGTGGGAGTTGCCGCTGCCGGCCCGGTTCATTATCGATATGGACGGCATAATCCGTGATGCGAAGGCCTATCCCGATCACACCGACCGTCCCGAGCCGGAGTCAATACTGGAGATTCTCGACAGCATGCAATAGCGCAGAGTACCGACGGAATGATCCGGACAAAAAAAGACGCGCCGCAGAGGAGGGATCTGCAAAGCGCGCCAAATGAAAGGAGCGTTAAAAGGTTGGAAGAAGAAGTCTTGTTGATCGTAATATAACAAAACGGGTCGCCCGTAACCACGTGGCGACCCGTATTTATTTGATGCCGAAATATTGATCGGCACCTGTGCAAATGTACAGTCTTCACACCCCCTGCAACGCCTTGAGCAGCCATGCCATATTTCGCCCCAGCGCCTGCATGGTCTGAACCCCTTCCTCATCTTTTTCGACATCACCAATCTCACGACCGATGCCAATATTCCAATAGGTCGAGCCGGGTACAATCATCTCACCAATCAGGAAGAAATGATTCAGCGAGTCAAAAGCATTGATCGCTCCGCCCCGGCGAACGGCAACAATCGCGGCTCCGACCTTGCGTCGCAACATGTTGTCATTAGCCCGGGCAACCATGCCGGACCGATCAATGAGCGCCTTCATTTCCGGCGTCATATCAGCAAAGTAGGTCGGAGAGGCAAGAATAATCCCATCGGCCTCAACCATTTTATCGATACAGCTATTGGCAATGTCGCCGCTGACCGCACACTGCTTGTCCTTGCTTGCAAAACAACGGTAGCAGGCGATGCAGCCTTGAATTTTGCTGCCGGCCAGTGACACCTCTTCAGTTTCGATCCCCTCTTTTTCGAGCTCCGTAAATGTCTTGCCCACTAGAATTGACGTGTTGCCCTTTTTGCGGGCAGAACCATTAAATGCAACGACTTTCATTTCAACCTCCCTGTATGTGCCTGTTAATTCAATACCAAATACGGTAACGCAACTTGCTTTTTTCTCGTAAATTGCTCAATTTTACTGTAATATTAGCCTATTTGAATGCATTAGCCAATCATACCTTCAATGAATAGTGACAAACAAAAGATGATGGCAGAAACAGACAGGGAGCTTCTCGGCACTCTCCAGCGCCGGAATGAAGAATTATCGACCCTGGTCGAAATCGGCAAGGCGTTGACTTCGACCCTGAGTCGTGAGGATGTCCTCAACGTTGTCATGGAGAAGGTCAGTCTTCTGCTCCATTCGAAGCTCTGGTCACTGCTTCTTGTTGATGAAAAAACCGGCGAAATGACCTTTGAGATCGCGGTCTCACCGGCCGCCGAGAGGTTGAAGGGGCTACGCCTGAAGAAGGGCGAAGGGATTGCCGGCTGGGTCGCCGAACATGGCGAGCCGCTGCTGATTCCGAATGTCAATGAAGACAGCCGCTTTTCTTCCCAGGTCGACGAAGCGACCTCCTACAGCACCAAATCAATCATCTGCGTTCCCCTGAAAAGCAAAAACCGGATTCTCGGCGTCATCGAGCTGATCAATTCCGAAGAGGAAGGGACCTTTACCAAAAATGATCTGCCGATTCTGACAACGATTTCTGATTATGTTGCCATTGCCATCGAGAACGCTCTCTACTTTGAGAAGATCAATGAACTGATTATCACCGATGATCTGACCGAGCTTTATAATTCACGCCATTTCAACGAACTGATCGATTACGAACTTGAACGGGCCCGACGTTACGGTACCTTCCTCTCTATCGTTTTTTTCGATCTCGACTACTTCAAAACGGTCAACGATACCCACGGCCATCTTGTCGGCAGCCGTATTCTCAGTGAAATCGGAGCCCTGGTTAAAAAGTACACCCGTCGCGTCAATCTCGCAGCCCGTTACGGCGGCGATGAATTTGTCATGCTTCTCCCCAACACCGACAAGGAGGGAGCAATCAAGATGGCCGGCGATCTTCTCGATATCATCCGCGAGAACCCCTTCAAGGCCGACGATGAAACCCCGATCAACCTGACGGCCAGTTTTGGTGTAGCAACCTTCCCGGTTGACGCCGACGATAAAAACGAACTGGTCCGCCTCGCCGACAAGGCTATGTACGCGGTCAAGGAAAATGGTCGCAATGGCGTTGCCGGCGCCTGACCTGCGACCATCTAGGCCTGCTCATTGCCCGGAACAATAAACACCAGAACGAATAGACCCGTCGCTGCCAGGACAATCGAGGGGCCAGCTGGCGTATCGAGCAGGTAGGAGCCGAAAAGACCGGCGACAACCCCCACGCTACCGAACAGAACGGCCAGCAGCGCCATCATCTCGGGTGTGCGCGACAACTTGCGCGCCGTCGCTGCCGGAATGATGAAGAGCGAGGTCACCAGAACCAGACCAACAATTTTCATCATGACGGCAACCAGCACGGCCAGCAGGCAGACATACGCCAGCTTGACCAGGTCGACCCGGACACCCTCGACCCGGGCCAGATCTTCATGAATCGAAATCAGCAAAAGCGGCTTCCAGATTACGAAAAGTAGCACCAGGGCGATGCCGCCGCAGATAACAATCCAGATCAGATCACTTTTGCCGATCGCCAGAATATCACCAAACAGGTATCCCATCAGGTCAATCCGCACCGTTTCAAACAGCGCCAGCACAACCAGGCCCAGCGATAAACTGCTGTGCGACAGGATGCCGAGTACCGTATCCACGGCGAGCGTTTTTTGTTGCTGAAAGAGATAAAGCATGCAGGCGACCAGCAGACAAACCAGGATCACCCCAAAGTTCAGGTTGATATGCAGAAGATAGCCGAGAGCGACACCGAGCAGGGCCGAATGGGCGAGCGTATCACCAAAATAGGCGAGACGGCGCCACACAACAAAGACGCCAAATGGTGCCGCAACAATTGCAATCAGTACTCCGCCGAGCAGTGCCCGGACAAAAAAATCTTCAAACATGCGATCTCTCCGGGGTCACAACTCGTGCCGATGGCCCCGATCATGGGCATAAATAGCGAGATTCTTTGCTGCCTCCTCACCGAAAAGCTCAATGAAAGCCGGATTCCGGGTCACCATTTCCGGCGTCCCCTTGCAACAGACATGCGTATTAAGACAGATAACCCGATCGGTCGCGGCCATCACCAGGTGCAGATCGTGTGACACCATCAACACCGAGCAACCCCGCTCAGAGCGAAGCTTTTCCAGGAGTGAAAAGAATTCGACCTGGCCATGCAGGTCAACCCCCTGGGCCGGCTCATCGAGGACCAGGAGATCCGGATTACGCAACAGGGCCCGGGCCAGCAGAACCCGCTGTTGCTCGCCGCCCGACAGGCTTTGCAAGGAAGTCTTCAGCAACCGACCGGCATTAACTTCTTCGAGCGCCTGCTGGATCCGCTGACCATCGCTAACACCGGTCAACTTGAGGAAACGGTCAACATTGATCGGCAAAGTCGGCTCAACCTCAAATCGTTGCGGCAGATAACCGACCCTGATCACGGGATCGAGATGAATGCTGCCTGATGTCGGCTTCAGAAGACCGAGAGCAACCCGAACCAGGGTGGTCTTACCGGCGCCGTTCGGCCCGATAATTGTCACGACCTCACCTGATTCGATCTGCAGATCAACCTCGTGCAGAACCCGCCGCTGCTGAAATACAACCGAAATGCCTTCAGTCCGCAGCAGACTCTTTTTTTCAGCGGCAACTGTCATATTGCAAAAATCCGTGGCATAATGCTGAATCCAAAAACTGGCTGATCAGCGGGGTAAACATTTTGAAAATACGACGATTTTATCATAAGCGGCGGCTTCTGTTGCTGATTCTTTTCA
This sequence comes from Desulfuromonas sp., assembly GCA_002869615.1. Classification (NCBI taxonomy): domain Bacteria; kingdom Pseudomonadati; phylum Thermodesulfobacteriota; class Desulfuromonadia; order Desulfuromonadales; family Desulfuromonadaceae; genus Desulfuromonas; species Desulfuromonas sp. The sequence goes on from PKUH01000091.1 coordinate 53,474, forward strand.
GCAGCACTCTTCTGTTGCCGCGTCTCACCCAAGCCGAGGCCCTGGTCGCCGTAAGCATCAAACCGGTACATTCTCTGGTCAGTAGCCTCATGAGAGGGGTCGGACAGCCGGAATTGATTGTTTCGGCCAGCGGGTCGCCGCATGGCTACAACATGCGTCCCTCCGAAATGCGAACGCTGCAAAACGCCGCATTGATTGTCTGGATCGGACCTGAACTCGAAACGTTTCTCGACAGGCCACTCAAAAGTCGCGCCCGCAGAGACTCGGTTCTGACTCTGCTCACCGATGTCGACCGTCTAAAAATCTTGCCGGCCCGAGAGGGTGGTGCCTGGGAAGAGCCGGAGAAAAACGAACATTCACACGCCCACGCCCAGAAGGATCCACACATCTGGCTGAGCCCCGATAATGCCAGAACAATTGCTGATGCGGTGCTTGCCCGGTTACTCAATCTTGACCCGAAAAACAGTCGCATCTATCGCGCTAACCATGCAGCCCTGATTGCCCGAATTGACGCACTTGCCAAAAGATTGACAACCCTGCTCGAATCTTTATCAAATAGAAATTATATTGTGTTCCACGATGCCTACCAGTACTTTGAAGAGTCGTTCCGGCTCACGCCAATCGGTGCATTGGCTGTCGATCCTGATCGCCGCCCCGGAGCCCGGCGGCTGGCACAATTAAGGAACAGAATTATCAATTCATCGGTCAGCTGCATTTTCACCGAACCACAATTCGAACCCCGACTGGTCGAGACCCTGACTGAGGGGACCCCGGTCAGGGTTGGTGTTCTTGATCCACTCGGCGCCGACCTTGAACCCGGCCCGGAACTCTATTTTCAATTAATGGTCAGAATGGCTGACAGTCTTGTTAATTGTCTCTCTCCGGCAAAGGACAACAAGTGAAGCCCGGCAACCTGAGCCATCTTCTACGGGTGTTCCTCCCTTTCGCCCTCGGCTACTTCCTCTCTTACCTCTACCGGACCGTCAACGCTATTATTGCTCCGAACCTGGCAAGCGACATCGGCCTCGACCCGGCCAGTCTCGGCCTGCTGACCTCGGTCTACCTGCTCTCCTTTGGCCTATTTCAACTGCCCCTCGGCATGCTGCTCGATCGGTTCGGTCCACGACGGGTCGAAGCCGCCCTGTTGCTGGTTGCGGCGGCCGGTGCTTTTATTTTCAGTCAGTCAAACTCACTCTCCGGACTGATGTTCGGTCGGGCCCTGATCGGCCTCGGTGTTTCGGCCTGCCTGATGGCGGCGTTCAAAGCCTTTGCAATCTGGTTCCCACCGGAACGACTGCCTCTCGCCAACGGCGTCCAGATGATCTCCGGCGGCCTTGGTGCCCTGGCCGCAACAACCCCGGTCGAAGCGGCCCTGACAATAACCGACTGGCGCGGCGTCTTTACCGTCGTTGCGATCATGACCGTGATTGCGGCGGTGATAATTTTCCTGATTGTTCCGGAAAAAGAGGGGTCACAAAGTGGTGAAACACTCTCCGAACAGTTGCACGGAATCAGAAAGGTCCTGTCCAACCCGACCTTCTGGCGAATCGCACCGTGGGCATTTACTGCGCAGGGTGCCTATCTTTCGATCTACGGGCTCTGGTCCGGTCCCTGGCTGCATGATGTCGCCGGTTATGATCGTAGTAGCGTTGCCAGTATTCTGTCCACCGTCGCGATCGCGATGATTCTCGGCTACCTGTTGTCGGGAGCAATCGCTGATCGCCTGATCAAGCGGGGCGTCAAACCGGAGATCGTCGCCGCAACCGGGATGCTCATCTTCCTCGGGGGACAGATCCTGATGCTTTTTCCACACCCCTCCCTGACGGTTGTCTACTGGCTCTGGTTCGGCTTTTTCGGGGCGGCCTGCATCCTTCCTTACGCTGTTTTGGCCCAGCATTTTCCAACCCGGCTGATCGGCCGGGTCAACACCACCCTCAACTTGATGGTTTTCATGGCTGCTTTCTCCGCACAGTGGGGCATCGGTGTCATCATTGACTTCTGGCCGGAACAGGCCGGTGGGGGGTATGCCATTGCCGGATATCAAGCCGGTTTCGGAGTGATGGTCGGCTTGCAGGTTTTGGCGGCAATCTGGTTCCTGGCCGGGAAAATCTTTAACAAGAAAATCTCATAAATATTACAGATCGGGCCTTGCGCTGTCATTAGACGGTGCTAACATTGAATCAAAGCATCCGATTGCTGGTTTCTTACAACTGTGAGGTTTCAGGTGGAATTGAAGAATACCGGCAAATGTGCCAGTTGCCCCTACCGCGGGCGTCACATCTATGTCGTTGGTTCATTGCGTTTCGAAAGAGAACTCATGGCCCGCTTCATCGAAGCCAGTACGGCCGCGCAAGGGTTCCAGGCAGAAACCCTTGATGATGTTCCAGTCAGCAACCAGGGCATTCCGCTCGGGCAAAAAATTATCCTGATCGATACCCAGCACCTTGATCGAACCGATCTGGATTTCGTTTTCAATTCCCGTCCATGGAAAACGCTCGCGCACAACTACTTCGCCCTTTTCAACATGGTGCACGCGTATGAGCTTGAGAAAGAAGCCCTTCGTCACGGAGTACGCGGACTCCTATACCAGAACGATTCCGTAGAGGACCTGCTGAATGGAATCTGTGCCATCAACTCAGGCGAGTTATGGATATCACGGCGCATCATGTCTGAGTGCTTGCAGGAGAGTTACATAGGAAGAGATCTGCCGGAACCGGCAGAGAATCCACTGTCAGCCCGTGAAATGGAGATTATCCAATTTCTGGCCACCGGGGCATCGAATGAACTTATTGCCGATAAATTATTTATCAGCCCACACACCGTCAAAACCCATTTGCACAATATATTCAATAAAATCGATGTTAACAGCCGAGTCCAGGCTGTCCTCTGGGCCAAGAATAATCTCTAGAAAAGCTTCATCTCATACTTTCTTACGACCCGTAACCGTCCTGATCTAATCATCTCATCCGATCGGGTTATCCCCGACCGCTGACAATTACACCAGAATTTAATCCGAACGACCGATTGTGGACGACTCCCGTTGGTTAATACTTGCTAATAATAGTTGCATGTTTCCAGATTGGCTGGAGGCAGGCATCAGGGATTTCTTACAGAGCATTGATATGGTGATTCATTGTTTATTTGAGAATTCGGGTATCTCATCGCACTGCTTGATCCAGCACACAACTTGCCCGTCAATCCAATTTTTCGAAAGATGCCATATCGAAGAAAGGAGGACAACATGTTGTCAAGATCATGGAGACTATTCAGATGGGTTTCGGCCGTACTGGCGCTTGCCTTTATGTCGGGGTGCGGTGGTAGCAGTAGCAGCGAACCGGAAGCGTCATTAAACCCGGAAACCCTCGACAGCGCAGCCTCGTTTCTCGCGGCCGCAACCGGCAAAGAGAACGAGATCGGCATCGACCAGGTGGTCTTTGTCAACTCGGTTCTCGGACTCAACCAACCAGAGCAGAATCCGGCCCTGGCGGCATCGACCAGCCACGATTCATCGATGGGCTGTCTGTATGGCGATCTCTGGGTCATGTTAAGGGATGAAAATGGGGTACCGATATTAGACGAGCAGGGCTGCGAACAGCCGATTGCCTCCCAACCGATCGAATTGCCGCTCCTCGATGTAAACGGTGAGCAGGTTCTGGATGAAGAAGGTAATGCTGTCACCTGGTTTAGCGATACCGTCCCGATGAGCCTCGAAGAGTACATGGACGGGGAATTCAAGTGCGAAGTCGTTCCCGACTATATCGACTACACCATCCCGGTTGAACTGGGGCGGCTCAACATGGTGCGCTCTTCGGTCAAGAACCCCGACACCATGGCCCGGGCTTTCGAGGAGGCGATCAATAACATCAACGCCTCCGTTGAAATAAAAGCCGACCTCTCCGGACGGCTCATTCTCGTTTCCGAGAAGGACGTCCTCGACGAAGCGGGCAACGTCATCGGTAGCGAACTGGTCGAGTCAACCATCGACTCACCGCGCGAGAACCTGGCGCTTTACCGGGCGTTAATGGTGCATGGCAAGCTGGTTGGCTATGGCGTCGAAAAAATCGGCGACGAAGGCCAGGTTATTCCAGCACCGTGGCTGGAGATCAGACCCGACCTGGAACTTGGTGAGCTGTCTTACCTGCGGGATGGCACCGAAGGCCGTGATCGCGGCGTTGGCATGGTCGACGGCTACGCCGATCTGTCGGTTGCCTTCCATGCGACCGAGCTCGATTACGCCGGACGTTTTACCGATTACGTCCAGTTTCACGCGCAAGAGGATCCGCTGCCGGTTGACTACTGCCCCTACACCGACGAGAACGATGAGGTCTGGTCCCGGGTCTTTGCCAGCGATGGCTACCGCGGCGAGAACATCCGCGGCTTCTCCCGTCACGCCGACGATGCCCGGCGCATGATCGTTTTTATCCACAACATCATCCAGGATGTCCCCGATGATGGCAGCATATCCGAGCACGAAGCCTTCATCCAGACCGGCAATGATGGCCACGCCAACATGCCGGAGATCCTTTCCGGCAACGCCGCCCGGCACCTGATGTTCGAAACGACCGCCTCGGCACTCGGAGCCGCCGCCGGCAAGGAGGACCCTCTTTCGGTCGATGCCGTCGTATTTATCAACACGGTTCTCGGCATCAACGAGTTGGGCGACGTTTCCCCCCAGGACCTGTACGGCGATCTCTGGGTCCTGAAACGGGATGAGAATGGTGTACCGCTCAAGGACGACCTCGGCTGTGTCATGCCGGTTGCCTCCGAACCGATCGTCATTACCGTGATTGATGAAAACGGCGAACCGCAGACGATCGAAATGGACACGGTTCCGATGATGCTTGAAGAATACATGGACGGTCTGTTCAAGTGCGCCCCGGTGATCGGTTATGAAGACTATGTCATGGAGGTAGAAATGGGCCGGCTGAACTGTGTCCGTTCACACCTCAACAACCCCGGGAAGATGGACAAGCATCTCTATGAAGTCGTCAACCGGATCAACGCCGCTGTTGCCATCAAGCGTGACCTGTCCGGCCGTATCGTCCTGACCAGCGAGGAGAATGTCTATGATGAGTTCGGCACCATCATCGACACCAGGCTGGTCGATGCAGCGATTGATTCACCCATGGAAAACATCGCTATCTACCGGGCGTTGATGAAGTCAGGAACGCTGGAGGTGCCGGTGACCGTCAACATCGACGGCGTCAAGCAGAAATTCACCCTGGCCATCACCCAGCCCGACGCCGTCCTCGACGCCCACGGCATGGCCTATCTAAAGTACGGAGACGGGTCGATCGGCTCCCCCCGCGGGATCGGTCACCATGCCAACGGCTATGCCGACTTCGCGGAAATTTCCCACTGTCCGTGGGCTGACTACGCCGGTTGGGCGGATCCCTTTATGGGTGTGAGCGTTGACTTTGTCGAGCGTCTCGACGAATTCTGTCCCTACGGTGACCAGAACGACCTGGTTTGGACAAGAGTCCTCGGCAGTGAAGTCGGTGCCGACGGCGATGACGACAATCCGGCCAGCAACATCGCCGCGTTCGTCCAGCATGCCGACAACTCGAGGCGAGTCATTGTGTTTATACACAATGTCATCCAGGATCCGGTAGCAAGCCTCTGAATTGGTGTGAGCTGACCTTGAGGCTGCTGCCCGCCCATACTGCCATAACTTTTTTTCGGGCAATAAAGAGAAAGGGAAAAGCCAATGAAAGCAAACAAAAAAAAGTGGAAATGGCACAAAAAAGTGTTCTTGATCTTGTTCTCTTCGTGTGCAGCTTGCTTGGTTCTGAATAACTGTGGGGGTTCTTCCTCACCCTCGGTAAGCGCACTACCTTCTCCGGCGATTCAAAGTTATACCGGTGACACCTACAACGTGCTGGACTGGGAAGGCGTCGCCGAGGCGACAGGTTATAATGTCTACGCCACAAGCGATGGCAGCACGCCAACACCAGAGGCCGCATACCTGCTGGCAGCGGACGTCCAACCTCCATTCATCCACGGCGATTGGCAAAAAGATGGTCAATGGGTCACCGGTGATGGTCCCCTTGAGGGCGGTTTTACTTACCGTTATGTTGTCACTGCTCGCTTCGGTGACACGGAAGGCCCCTGTTCGAACTGCGTCACCTGCGTGCTGGAACTTCCCGGTAGCGGAATCTGGCGGGTCGAGGGCCTGGGCAACAACCTCTCCGTTCCGATATTGTTTTCAGAAGGTCGTGGACTCAGTGGTCTCGTGGTGACCGAAACCGATACGGAATACCCGATATTTGAAAATACCGGTTTGCGCACGCCAACTGTGGTCAAGATTGACGGAGAGGCGGTCTACACCGATCCTGCCATGATTTTCGATGACGCCGTTGCAGGGGAGATCACAACTCAACCCTTGCTGTTTGAGGATGACCTGATCCCGGCCTTCGATATGACGACAATGTCTTTTACCGGCGAGGAAGCCTATGCACAGGGGACCGATTCGATCTGGCAGGCTGACTGGCTCGATGGTGTTAATGAAACACAGTATGTCAATGCCAAGTGGGGTGACAACATCACCGGACACCAATGGACAGTTAACCAGGATGTCCTCCGGGTTGAAGTCAACCTGACCCAGGATATCACCCCGGACACCATGACCGGTTTTGACATGATCAGTCTTTTCGGTGGCAAGTATGCCGAGTTCATGGGAGCAACCGGGGCAGCCAGCGAGGCCACAAGCCGGGTTGTCTACTCTCCGCACGCGCGCCTGCAAATTGAAAAAATGGATCATAACTCTGCCGATCCACCCGCAACATGGGACGGTATCGGGGTCGTCGGTGAGCCGCTGCATGATCATGCGGTCTGGGAGAATTATTTTACCGCCGACTCAGAGAGTACCTTCCGCTTCGGGGCCGAAATCAACGGAGCCGGCAGTCTGACCTACGGTTACGTCTGGATGGTGAAGAACGATCAGGTCCAGCCCGGCTGGTATCGTCTCACCCTTCGTTTCGATCCGGTTGCTGACTGTACAACGAAGATCGCCCCGATTGTTGCAGCAGCCGTCGAAAGTGAACCGGAAGAAGAGCTTTTCACCGATCCGGACATTCCGGTAAACACCCGTCTCGACACCTCACCCGGACAACTGGCGGCGGAGCCGGATGGCGAAGGGCCACTTTTTGAAACCCTGCTGGTACCAGACTCGCACCCTGATGCTCCTGCAGACGCCTACATGAGCGTCCTGCATATTTATCTGGCTCCCGGCAATTGAAAGAACGGCCTTAAAAAAGCAGGGGCCGAAAGGCCCCTGCTTTAAGCTATTCAATAATTTTTCCCCGGTTCCCCTGTTGCCAGATTGACCCCTTTTTTCGGTGGAACCGTTGAGGGGGCCGTGAGGCCCCCATTCAGTTAATTCGGTGGAAACCCGAAAATTTGCGGCCAGACAACCAGTATTCCGAGGACTATTACCTGCAGGATGATAAACGGAATAACCCCGTAATAAATGTCGGTCGTCTTGACGCCCTCCGGGGCCACCCCCTTGAGATAGAAGAGCGAAAAACCGAACGGCGGCGTTAAGAATGAGGTCTGCAGATTCATGGCGACGAGGATCGCATACCAGATCGGATCAATGCCGAGGGTGGCGGCAATCGGCGCCAGGATCGGTACGATAATGTAGGAGATCTCGACAAAGTCGATGAAGAAACCGAGGACCATGATCGCCACCATCGAGAGGATCAGGAAACCCCACTTCTCGCCCGGCAGTCCCAACATAAAGTCTTCGACCAGCCAATCACCGCCGGTGTAGGTAAAAACCATCGAGAAGGCGGTGGCGCCGATCAGGATAGCGAAAACCATGGCGGTTATCTTGACCGTCTCCAGAGAACTGTCCCATAGCATTTTAACATTGAGCTGTTTATACATCGCCGCCAAAACGATGGCACCGACACCACCGACAGCTGACGATTCGGTCGGCGTCGCTACACCGGTGAGGATCGATCCGAGAACGAGGATGATCAGGATCAGCGGCGGGATGATTGCCATCAGGGCATGCAGGATCTGCTGTCTTTTGCTGCCCCGCGCCCCTTCGATCTTGATCGGTGGTGCCAGGTCTTTCTTGAGCCAGGTCAGAATCGTAATGTAAACCACGTAAAAAACAACCAGGGTCAGGCCGGGCCAGAAGGCGGCCTTGAACAGATCACCGACCGGTTCCTGGAAAACATCGCCGAGGATAATCAGGATAATCGAAGGCGGAATAATCTGTCCGAGGGTCCCGGCGGCACAGATCGCCCCGGTCGCCAGCTTCTTGTCGTAATTGTATTTGAGCATAACCGGCAGGGAGATGACCCCCATCGCAACGACACTGGCGCCAACAACGCCGGTCGAGGCCGCTAAAAGAGCACCGACCAGAACGGTTGAGATCGCAATGCCGCCCCGGATTTCACCGAACAGAAAACCCATCTATTCGAGCAGGCGTTCTGCCAGTTTCGACTTCTGCAGAACAATCCCCATGAAGATAAACAGCGGAATCGCCATCAGGATGGTATTGTTCATGATCGCCCAGATCCGATGCGGCATCATGGCAAAGATAGAGGTCCCTTCGGCAAACAGCCCGAAGATAACCGCAACACCACCAAAGGTGAAGGCAACGGGGAACCCCAGCAGCAACAAGGCCAGGGCGGCGGCAAACATAACAAGACCTATCATCGCAATCTACTCTCTATAGGGCAAAGACACAAAGTCTGAATCGGCACAAAACTGACTAAAGAACTTCATCTTCAAGTTTTCGTTCCTGAAGTGTTTTTTCTCCCCGGAAAACCCTGACGTTGCGGATCACAAATCCGGCCGCCGCGACGATCAGGAAAACAAACGCTACCGGAATCACCGATTTAATCAGGTAACGATGGGTCAAACCGCCCGGATCGCCGCTGATTTCTCCCTGGGTATAGGCTTCATGCACGAACCAGGTCGAACCGTTGGCAATTAAAACTGCCAGAGGAATAAGAAAGATGAAGGTTCCGGCGATATTGACGATCGCCTTCCATTTCGGGCTGAAACGGTCGTAAAGGATATCGACCCGGACATGGCCATCGTCCTTCAGGGCGTAGGCAATTCCGAGAAGAAAGACCACGGAAAAGATGTGCCATTCCATCTCCTGCATGGCAATCGAGCCGGTACGAAAGAAATAGCGCATGATGGCATCGTAAAAAACATTGGCCAGCATGACAAACATCAGAAATCCGGCAATCCAGCCGAGAACATCGGAGAAACGGTCGATTGAGCGTTCAATTCGATCCAGCATATGGATTATCTCTTAAAGTAAAAATAGAAGAGGCTCCCGGCCGTTGACGGCCGGGAGCCGATGAACATCTTACAGGTTGTCTTTCAGATAAGCATAATCAGAAATTTCGGTCCACTTGCGGACTTTCTTCATATACTCCTTTTGCGAGTCATAAATCTTTTTAAAGGTCGCGTCCTTGGCTGCGGTCGCTTCGAGCAGCTCGGTATTGGCCTTCTTCATCGCTGCAATAACCTCTTTCGGGAAGGTCCTAATCTTGACGTCCGGATACTCCTTCTCGATCTTGGCCCAGTTTACAGCGCTGTCGTTGTAAGAACGGGCATACATGTCATAAGCGGCGAACTTCATCGCTGTTTCAACGATTGCCTGAAGGTGCTCCTGCAGGGCGTCGAACTTCTTCTGGTTGACCAGGAATTGCAGTTCGGTTGCCGGCTCATGCCAGCCGGTGTAATAGAACGGCGCGATCTTGTGGAAGCCCATGTTGAGATCGAGAGACGGGCCGACCCACTCGAGAGCATCGATCGTACCGCGATCAAGCGCGGTGTAAAGTTCACCGGCCGGAATGTTGGTGACGACGACGCCGAGCTTGGCCAGAACCTCACCGGCGAAACCGGGGATCCGCATCTTCAAACCTTTGAGATCCTTGAGCGACTTGATTTCCTTCTGGAACCAGCCACCCATCTGGTTGCTGGTATTACCTCCCGGGAAGGAGTAGACGCCGTGCTTGTCATAGACTTCCTTCATCAACTCCATGCCGCCGCCATAGTAGAACCAGGCGTACTGCTCGGGAGCAATCATCCCAAACGGCATGGTTGTAAAGAACATGGTATTGACATCCTTGCCCTTCCAGTAGTAGGACGCGGAATGACCCATCTCGTACTGCCCGGCCTTGACCATGTCGAGGACGCCGAACGGTGCCTTGTGCTTGTTCTTCGAGTCGATGCGGATTTCCATTTCACCGCCCGACATCTCCTTGACCAGATCGGCCATGGTTTGTACGGCATCACCAAAAATCGGGAAGTTGGTTGGCCAGGTCATGGCCAGCTTCCAGCGATACTTCGGTGCCGCATCGGCCGGGCTGACAAAACCGGCAAACGCGAAGGAAAATGCTACCAGCAAACATACGAGTAAACGACTGACTTTTTTCATCATTCCATTCCTCCTCTTCAGTTGCTACGTAGATTATCTTTCGACTCGGCACCTCTGGCCGAACCGCTTCCTGTTTAGTACAACAACAAGTTATAATGATTACCTTTTTAAGCGGTCTTGTCAAATGGCCAGACCGGTTTTCATGATTAAATTTTCTTGACGGAACACCATGACGCGGTAAGGTTTTTTAGTACGACAACCAAAACTTGAGAAGGAGAACGAGTTTATGGCCAAGGCGATACGCATTCATCAGACCGGTGGACCGGAGGTTATGCAGTGGGAAGATATCGAGATAGCTGATCCCGGGCCAGGTCAGGTCAGGCTGAAACAGACCGCGGTCGGTCTCAATTTCATCGATGTCTACCACCGCACCGGGCTCTATCCGCTGCCGACCCTTCCGGCGACGATCGGTATGGAGGCCGCCGGTATTGTCGATGCAATCGGCGAGGGCGTCAGCGATCTCACAATCGGCGAGCGCATCGCCTACGCCAGTCCGCCGCCGGGCGCCTACGCCGAAGTCCGCCTGATGCCGGCTGATCGGGTGATCAAGTTACCGGATTCAATCAGTGACCAGCAGGCCGCGGCGATGATGCTGCAGGGGATGACGGTGCAGTACCTTTTGCGTTCAACTTACCGGGTCCAACCGGGCGACACCATCCTCTTCCACGCTGCCGCCGGCGGCGTCGGCCTGATCGCCTGTCAATGGGCGAAACATCTCGGAGCCACGGTTATCGGTACGGTCGGATCAGAAGAGAAGGCGGAACTGGCAAAAGCGCACGGCTGCGACCACACTATCCTCTATCGTGACGAAGACATTGTCGAACGGGTACAAGAGATTACCGGTGGTGAAGGGGTTCCGGTGGTTTACGATTCGATCGGCAAGGATACCTTTGAGGCTTCACTCGACTGCCTGCGCCCCCGGGGAATCCTGGTCAGTTTCGGCAACGCCTCCGGCCCGGTTCAGCCCTTCGAGCCGGGGATTCTCGCCCAGAAAGGTTCGCTCTATTTCACCCGTCCGACCCTGATGACCTACACCGCCAAACGGGAGGACCTGGCCAAATCGGCCGAGGAACTATTCGATGTGGTGGAGAGTGGTGCTGTCAAAATCGAGGTCAACCAGACCTATGCGCTCAAGGATGCGGCACAGGCGCATATCGATCTCGAGGCGAGAAAGACGACCGGATCGACGGTCTTGATCCCGTAAACAGTAAAAGGAAAACAAGAAACACTCTTTGCGTCTTTGCGTTAACAAGGTTTTGATCTTCTTCGTGTCTTGGTGCCTTGGTGGCCCGATTGGTTCTTTTCAGCTTATGTAGTAACGCTTCTGCAGCCAGAACGCCACATGCACCAATCCGATCAACGCCGGCACCTCGACCAGCGGACCGATCACGGCGGTAAACGCCACTCCCGAGTTGATTCCGAATACGGCAACGGCAACGGCGATCGCCAGCTCGAAGTTGTTTCCTGATGCAGTGAACGCAATGGTCGCCGTCTTTGAGTAGTCCGCCCCCGCCTTGACCCCCATGGCGAAACTGACCAGGAACATGATGACGAAGTAGATCAGCAGCGGAATGGCGATCCGCACGACATCCATCGGAATAGAGACGATCAATTCACCTTTCAGGCTGAACATGACAACAATGGTGAAAAGCAGGGAGACCAACGTGATCGGGCTGATCTTCGGGATAAAAACATCCTCATACCATTGACGCCCCTTGAGCGGGATCAGACTGTAACGGGTGATGATGCCGGCCAGAAACGGGATGCCGAGATAAATAAATACTGATTCAGCAATCTGGCCGATGGTGATTTCGACAATCGCCCCTTCGAGACCGAGCAACGGCGGCAACACGGTAATAAAGAGCCAGGCGTAGATGCTGTAGAAGAAAACCTGGAAGATCGAGTTGAAGGCGACCAGGCCGGCGCAGTACTCGGTATTTCCATGGGCCAGCTCATTCCAGACGATAACCATGGCGATACATCTCGCCAGGCCGATCATGATCAGGCCGACCATGTACTCCGGGTAGCCGGAGAGGAAGGATATCGCCAGCACAAACATCAGAATCGGACCGATGATCCAGTTCTGCAGAAGGGAAAGCCCGAGAATCTTCTTGTTGCGGAAGACTTGGCCGAGTTCCTCATACCTGACCTTGGCCAGCGGCGGATACATCATCAGGATCAGGCCAATGGCAATCGGAATGTTGGTCGTACCAACAGAAAACGCGTTCACAAACCCTTTGACTCCGGGAAAGAGCCAGCCAGTGCCGACCCCGATAAACATCGCCAGAAAAATCCAGAGAGTCAGGTAACGGTCGAGAAAAGAGAGTTTCTTTGTCAGTCCGTGTTCCATACCAACCTCCGCATTGAATATTAACCTTCGGACGTGACCTTCCCCCGCGGCAGTCTTAATGAGATCAGGCCGGCGACCAGGACGAAACCGGCCGACACCCAGAGACAGGCGACCAGTCCGCCGATTTGATAGACAACCCCGGAGAGCAGTGTGCCGACCAACCGGCCAGCGGCGTTGGCCATATAGTAGAAGCCGACATTGAGGGCCGCCTGGTCCGACTCGGTGTAAGCGAGAACCAGGTAGCTGTGAACCGAGGAGTTGACAGCGAAGACCAGGCCGAACAAACCGAGACCGGTGACAACCGTCAGCCAGGGTGACAGATCGAAATGAACGCCGATGGCGATCAGGGCAGTAAGGCCGGCCAGAAGAAACGCTCCGGCCGTGGCGGTGCCGCCCCGTGGCGAGCCACCAGCCAGAGCCCCCTTGAGCAGGCCGGGCGCCAGCGCCTGCACACCGCCGTAACCAATCACCCATAGAGCGAGAAAGCCGCCGACCTCGGCATGGCTCCAGCCGAGACTGGCCGAGAGAAATACCGGCAGGCCGACCACAAACCAGATATCACGCGAACCGAACAGAAACATCCGGGCCGCAGATAGCAGGTTGATATCACGGCTTTTCGAAAGAATCGTTGAAAATTTAACCTTAACCCTGGCCTGGCCCATCTCCTTCGGCAGTGAGAACACCGTCGCCAGCAGAACGAACGCCAGCCCGACCGCCATGGCGACCAGGGAGCCGGCAAAACCGAGCCAGGTCAGGAACAGGCCACCGAGAAAAAAACCGGCCCCCTTCAGGGCGTTCTTTGAACCGGTCAGAATCGCCACCCATTTAAACAGAACACTGTCAGCATCTTTCGGAACCAGCACCTTGATGGCGCTCTTCGAGCTCATCTTGGTCAGATCCTTGGCTACCCCGGAGAGCGCCTGCGCCCCCATAACGTAGGCCACCGAAAGTGCTACCGACCAGTTCGGGTCGAGCATGGCGAGTGCCGTAAGGGCTGCGATCTGCAATAACAGGCCGGAAAAGAGGGTGATTTTGAGTCCGAAATGTGAACCGATCCAACCACCGATCAGGTTGGTGACCACCCCGCAGAATTCATAGAGCAGGAAGAGGAAGGCAATCTGTACCGCCGTGTATCCAAGCTCATGGAAGTGCAAGAGGACCAACATGCGCAGGGCGCCGTCGGTCAGGGTAAAGCCCCAGTAGGCGGCCGTGACCAGGGTGTAATTGCGAAGATCGACCATTATAAGTCCGCAGCCACCTTCCTGCAGAGTTCCATCATGCGATGCACATAACCCATCTCGTTGTCGTACCAGGCGAGAATTTTCAGCTGGGTCCCATCGACCACCATGGTCGAGGGAGCATCGATGATCGACGAGCGCGGATCGCTCTTGAAATCGATCGAGACCAGCGGCCGCTCCTCGACTCCGAGAATCCCCTTGAGATAGGTCGCCTCGGCCTCCTTGAACAAACCATTGATCTCGTCTTCGGTCACCGGCCGCTTCATTTCGAAGACCGCGTCGGTGATCGAGGCATTGAGCAGCGGCACCCGAACGGCATGGCCGTTGAGTTTCCCCTTGAGTTCGGGATAGATCATGGTGATAGCGGTCGCCGATCCGGTGGTGGTCGGGATCAGCGACAGGCTCGCGGCCCGGGCCCGGCGCAGGTCCTTGTGCGGCGCATCGACGATGATCTGGGTATTGGTCTGGTCGTGGATGGTGGTGATCACGCCATGCTCGATGCCGATCTTCTCGTGCAGGACCTTGACCACCGGGGCGAGGCAGTTGGTGGTGCAGGAAGCGGCGGTCAGCAGATCATGCCTGGCCGGTTCATAGAGATCGTCGTTTACCCCCATGACGATGTTCAGCGCCCCCTTTTTGACCGGCGCCGCGACGATCACCTTTTTCACTCCCCGGTCGAAGTAGGGCTGCAGTAGCTCAGCTGTCCGGAATTTGCCGGACGCTTCGATCACGATATCGACGTCGAGAGAACTCCAGTCGACCTCGCTCGGCGCCGAAGCCGCACTGAAGCCGATCCGTTCGCCATCGATCAGGACACTTTCGGAAGTCGCTTCGATCTTCCGGTCCCAGCGACCGTGCACCGAGTCGAACTCGAGCAGGTGGGCGGCCGCTTCCGGCCCGCCCTTGATCTCGTTGATATGTACTATTTCCAGCTCCGGCCAATCCCAGGCTGCCCGCAGGGCCAGCCGACCCATCCGTCCGAAGCCGTTGATGCCGACACGAACACTCATCTCTTTACCCCCTTCAAACGTTTTAACAAGCCTGCCCATTCTGTCTGTCGTGAAAAGCATTGAGCCGCTGCCGGGCAACAGCATTTTGCGGGTGTCCGGAAAGCATCTGCTTCAGGGCAGGAACCAGGGCCTCGACCAGGGAATCTTTGTCCTCGGAAAGGCGATAATACATCCAGACCCCCTTGCGGCGGTCCTGCAGCCAGCCGCTGTTCCTGAGATAGGAGAGATGCCGGGAGACCGTCGACTGCGGCAGCTCGAGCGCCGCCACCAGCTCGCAGACGCAGAGCTCACCGTCAAGCAGCAACGCCAGGATACGGAGGCGGGTTGCATCGCCGAGGGCCTTGAATATTTGCGCTTCGCTTTTCACAAAACCCTTATATCCGGATAAGCGGATTTATTCAACAGAAAAAAATGCCGGCACTGCCGGCAAAAACATAAGGAAGGTCCGGGCATCACTCCTGCTGAATGATCGTCATTTCGACGCTGCGAACGTCGAACTCGATGGTGATGGAAACGTCGCCGTCGAGCATGGCAGCATACGTCAACAGTCCGTCCTCAAGAAGATTTTCCATTTCCCGCGGAGTCCGGGTCGTTACGGTTAACTCGGTCATACCGCCGCCCATATCATCGAATACGAGGTCAGCATGCGGCGTATCGGCGACCATGGTGTCGATCATTTCATAAATCTCCTCGTCGACGATCCCTTCAGCGGCATGATGGGCAAAAACCGGCATGGCCACGCACAACAGAATTCCGACAAGTGTCACATACATCTTCTTCATCTTTTCTCTCCTTTTCATGGTTAGTTTTTCTTAATACCTATCAGACGGTCCGGGAGAAAAAGAGATGACACGGGTTTGCAGAAAATGGTATCGACGGTTTCAAATAACCTTTATCGCCTTGTATATTCGGAAATCAACTAATACAATTCTAACAATTCACCACTAAGCTTCAGGATATGGGAAACATGCCGCACGTACTGATCATCGAAGACGAAGAGGACATCCTCGCCCTGGTCCATTACAACTTTATCCGTAATGGCTACCGCGCCGACCTGACAACCAGCGGTGAAGACGGACTGGCGATGGCCCGGCAGCTCAAACCGGACCTGATCATTCTCGATCTGATGCTCCCCGGAATCGATGGTCTCGAAATCTGCCGCCGGCTCAAGGAAGAAAAAGCGACCCGGATGATTCCGATCATCATGCTCACCGCCAAAGGTGAAGAAGAAGATATTGTCAAGGGTCTGGAGATAGGCGCGGACGACTACATTCCCAAGCCATTCAGCCCGCAGGTTCTACTGGCCCGGGCCAAAACCGTATTGCGCCGCATCGGCTCTTCCGGCAGCACGGAGAAGGATGCCCCGATCGAAATCGGTGAGCTGATGATTCACCCCGGCCGCAACGAAGTCCGGATCGATGATCAGCCGATCAACCTCACCTTCACCGAATTCCAGGTCCTCGCCCTGCTCGCCCGCCGACCGGGCTGGGTCTTCACCCGCGGCCAGATCGTCGATGCCGTCCGTGGCGAGGATTATGCTGTTACCGAACGTTCAGTCGATGTTCAGATCGTCGGCCTGCGCAAAAAACTGAAGAGTTTTGGCTCATACATTGAAACAGTTCGCGGTATCGGTTATCGCTTTAAGGACCAGGAATGAAAAAAGTCCGGCTACTCTGGCATCTATTCCCCGCTTTTCTGATTCTGACCCTCGGTGCAGTCATTGCGGTCAGCTGGTACGTCACCACCACCCTGAATGATTTTCACATCGCCCAGGTCGAAAAGAGCCTCACCGCCCAAGCGACCCTCGTCGCCGACCGGATCAGCGGCAAGCTCGATCGGAGCAATTCGCCGGATCTCGATGCATTGAGCAAGAGACTCGGCAGGGAAACCGAAACACGCATTACCATTATCCTGCCCAACGGTGAGGTCCTGGCGGATTCGAAAGAGGATCCGGCCCGGATGGACAATCACGCCCGTCGGCCTGAAGTCGCTGCCGCCCTGCTCGGCAAAACAGGCGTATCGACACGCTACAGCCGAACGCTTTCGCAGAACCAGATGTATGTTGCCTTGCCGGTGATAGCGGATGCTGAAATAGCCGGAGCTGTCCGTACGGCTATCCCGGTGACCGAGATTGATGCCACCCTCGCCGCCGCCCATGGCGAGATTGCCGGGGCCGGGCTTCTGGTAGCGATTGTCCTGGCCATCATCTCTCTCCTGCTGGCCCGCCGCATCACCCGGCCGCTCGAGCAGATGCGCCAGGGAGCTGAAAAGTTTGCTATCGGCGAGCTCGCAAGAAGGCTGCCGACTACCGGGGCCGAAGAGGTCGCCGCCCTCGCTGCATCGCTCAACAACATGGCAGCCCAGCTCGACGAACGCTTCCAGACCGTTATCCGTCAGCGCAATGAACTGGAGGCGGTTCTGACCAGCATGATCGAAGGGGTTCTGGCGGTCGACAATCATGAGCAGATTTTACGAATCAACCGGGCCGGCGCCGAACTTTTCGAGACCGATATTCAGAAGGCGGTCGGCCGCCCGGTACAGGAGGTACTGCGCAAGGCAGAACTGCAACAGTTCATTGCCGATTCACTGCAAGCAAAAAATCCGATAGAGAGGGACCTGATGCTGCTATCCGGCAACTCTGAGATCCAGCTGCAGGCCCACGGATCACCACTTCTTAATGCAAATAAACAGAAAATCGGCACCCTGGTAGTAGTCAATGACGTCACCCGGTTGCGGCGACTCGAAAACCTGCGCCGTGATTTCGTCGCCAATGTCTCCCATGAGCTGAAGACTCCGATCACAGCAATCAAGGGCTGGGCCGAAACCCTGCGCGAGACCGATGACTCGCTATCCGAGGAGCAGCAACGACCAGTCGAAATCATTGTCCGCCAGGCCGATCGGCTCAATGCCATCATTAACGATCTACTCAATCTGTCGCGCCTCGAGCAAGAACAGGATCAGGCCGGAATCGATATTCAGATAACAGCCGTTCGGCCGGTGATTGAAGCGTCTATCCAGGCCTGCAGTGTTGAAGTCAAAAAAAAGGGAATCGAGATCATCGTTCATTGCTCAGATGAACTTCAAATGGAAGCCAACCCGCAATTAATTGAGCAGGCGTTGATCAACCTGTTGAACAATGCAATCAAGTATAGCGATGACAAGGTAAGGATAATCGTTGAGGCGGTAGAAGATCAATCGGGTCTGTACCTGAAGGTTCGCGACTTCGGCTGCGGCATTCCGGAGGAACATCTGCCACGCCTCTTTGAACGCTTCTACCGGGTCGATACGGCCCGCAGCCGCGAGATGGGCGGAACCGGTCTCGGCCTGGCAATCGTCAAACATATCGCCCAGATTCACAAAGGGAAAGTGGAGGTTTACAGCAGGTTAAGCGAAGGGACCACCTTTACCCTGGTCCTCCCCCGGAAAGATGCAGAGGAAACCGACTGAAGCGGATTACCCTACCTGATCCGCCTGATGATCACCTTTTCCTCCTGAAAGATATCACTGCGACTCAAATCATGAACCGGCTGCAGGTACATGTTCCGAAGCACGTCATCGAAGGCCTCCGGCATTTTATTCCCCTCGAGAAATATCAGCGGGAATAACGGCATCCAGGTCACAACCTTTGCGCTGTCGACGTACTCCTGCCGCCACAACGAGACACCCTTCGAATCAATAAGTTCGGCCACCATGGTCCAGCGCTTGACCTCAACCCCGGGAAGCAGGGTCAGGGTCATATCACTGAGCAGACTGGAAAAGGCCGCGAGAAACTGCTTCCCATGAGGATGAACGGAGTAGACCAGTTTGAAAGTTCCGGGGGAGATCGACCGGCCAGCGACAATATCAAACAGCTCGGAATCGCCGACAATCCGGCGGGCCGCCGCCTGTTGCTGTCTCAGCATGTTGAGCGAATCAAGATCGTCGCTGTCGACCGGCTCATCCGGAGCCCATTGAAAGACGAACAAAACCGGGACCGGTTTCTTGACCGTTACCGGGCCGGCCGAATCGATGTTCGGCAGTTCGTTCCCCTTGATAACGGCACACCCCGAAGCCAGAAGCAACAGAGTCAGGCTTAAGATGAGGAAAACGATATGTTTTTTTCTTTGCATAATGTGAACCCACGTTTCTTATCGGTCAGCCGACCTTATCCGGATGTTCACGACGAATCGCCTGAATAACTTCATCGAGTTTTTGCAGGAACCGCGACCGATCACTCTTTTTTAGCGGGGCAGGTCCGCCGGTGATCTACCCCGATTCCCGAAGTTCCGACATCAAATCTCGCGTCGCCACGACATCACCGATGCTACCTTCGGTGAACGGGATTCCGGTTGTCCCGATAACCTTCGCATCTTTCTTCAGACAACGACTGGCAAGGGGAATATCGGCGGTAACGACAATATCACCTTCCTGCACGTTGTCGACAATCCAGTCATCGGCTGCATCGAAGCCGTCATCAACAAGTTCCAGCGAGACCGATCCCTCATTCGGAATCCGCATCCAGGAGTTGGCGACCAGGGTCACATTGAGGCGATATCGGCCGGCAACGCGATAAACTTCATTTTTGACCGGGCAGGCATCGGCGTCTATGTATATATGTAGCAAATGAAAACCTCTTTATCACGAGTCACTAACAATTGGTGTCAGGGGGCCCGCCAAGTTCGAATACTTAACAGCCACCATCGGCATCGATGGTGGCTGTTAATAAATCTATGCCGCTTGCCTCCTTGATGACAACAACGACACTATATGTTTTTTCAACGAGGCAGTAAAGTTATCTAATCCTTACAGGATATGCCGTACGATCTTCCCTTCGATCAGATAAACAACATCCTCGGCGATATTGGTTGCCAGGTCGGCGATCCGCTCAAGGTAGCGCGAAATAGACAGGTAGTTGATCTGCGCGTCCATCTCGTCGGTGTTCTCCCTGATCTTTTCCTTGATCGCACTGAAAGCATCCTTGTGCATCTGGTCGACCTCGTCGTCGAGACGAATCGCCTCGTTGGCGAGTTTGATATCGTAGTTGACCAGGGCGTCGAGCGCCTTCTCGAGCATCAATTCGACCTTTTCGGCCATTTTTTCGAGATCAAACGGTGCCTGTTTAGCTTTGTTGTTAACCAGATCGACGGTGCGGGCGGCCATATTGGCCGCGAGATCGCCAATCCGCTCGAGATCGTTGTTGATCTTGAGCACGGCGACGATGAAGCGGAGGTCGGCCGCCACCGGCTGGTGCAGAGCGAGGATCTTCAGGCAATCCTCTTCAAGCTCGACTTCCCGCTGGTTGACTTCAAGATCCTTCTGGATGATTTTTCTGGCCAGCTCGGTATCGCGCTTTTCCAGGGCGATGACCGCCTGTTTGACGCTCTCCTCGACCACGGCGGCGAGCGCCAGAATCGTTTTTTTCAGCTTGCCGATTTCTCGTTCCATGTGTCCAGTCATATCTTTTCCCTCAATTCTGTTCTCTAACCAAAACGTCCGGTAATGTAATCTTCGGTCTGCTTGTTGACCGGGTTGGTGAAGAGCTGGTCGGTCTGGTCGAATTCGACGATTTCACCCTGGTAGAAAAAAGCGGTGTAATCGGAAATTCGGGCCGCCTGCTGCATGTTGTTGGTGACGATAACAATGGTGTAGCGCTCCTTGAGCTCGTTGATCAACTCCTCGATGCGGGCCGTGGCAACCGGATCGATCGCCGAGGTCGGCTCATCCATCAACAGTACCTCCGGCTCAACGGCGATGGCGCGGGCGATGCAGAGCCGCTGCTGCTGACCACCGGAGAGGGCCGTGCCCGGCTTGTTGAGCTTGTCCTTCACATCGTCCCAGAGCGCCGCCTGGCGGAGCGCCTGTTCGACCCGGTCCTGCAGTTCTCCCTTATTGACCTGGTAGTGCTGCTTGACGCCGTAGGCAACATTATCGAAGACACTCATCGGAAACGGTGTCGGTTTCTGGAAGATCATCCCGACCTTGCGCCGCAGCTCAAGTGGATCGCAATCACCGGTCAAGATATTCTCGCCGTCAAGCAGGACTTCACCGGTGACCCGTTGACCTCGGTAGAGCTCATAGATGCGGTTGTAGGTTCGCAAGTGGGTCGACTTGCCGCAGCCGGAAGGGCCGATAATGGCAGTCACCCTTTTGGCCGCGACCTTAAGATCATTGTCAAACAGCGCCTGCTGCTCATCGTAATAGAAATTGAGCCCTTTGGTCGCGATCTTGATCTCTTCGCCGGCCAGCACGTATTCCCGGCTCACCGGTGGAGCATTGGCCGTGTCGGCGAATTCACGTTTGATGGTTGCAGTTGCTTGCATAGCTAGTGTCCTGTGCGGTTAGTCCGCAATTGAAATTTTGAGATTTTTTTATTGTTGTCAAGGCGCGAATGCGCAGGCCTGGCTTTAGCCAAACCAAGTTTTCGCAACGCCGGCAACGGCGAAAAGGGCCGAAATTTATTGATGGATCTAACCGTACGGGTCACTACTTACTCCTGTACCAGAGGATGGTTCGTGTCAGTATTGTGGTGCCGAGGACGCTGGCCGCTATCAGCAGCGAAGCGCCCCAGGCGAGGGTCTGCCAGTCGTCGTAAGGCGACATGGCGTAATTGTAGATGGTGACTGTCAGGTTGGCGGTCGGCTCGTTCACCGACGACGGCCAGTACGGGCTGTTGAGGGCGGTGAAGAGTAGCGGCGCCGTTTCGCCGCTGACCCGGGCGACCGCGAGCAGGGTCCCGGTAAGCAGGCCTGACCTGGCGGCCCGGAAAACAACGCCGAGGGTCGCCTTCCAGCGTGGTACCCCGAGCGCCAGGGCCGCCTCGCGCAGGGCCGAGGGAACCAGCACCAGCATATCCTCGGTCGTGCGGGCGACGACCGGCAGCATGATGATCGCAAGAGCGACCGCACCGGCCAGTCCGGAAAAGTGTCCGGTTGTCGAAACCATGATCACGAAGACGAAAACACCGATAATAATCGACGGTGTTCCCATCAGCAGGTTGGCGCCGAAGCGGACCGCTTCGGCGAGCTTCGACTCATTACCGAACTCGGCCAGCCAGATGCCGGCGGCGAGGCCAACCGGTACACCGATCAACACCGCCAGAAAGGTAATATAGAGGGTGCCGAAAATCGCGTTGGCGAGTCCGCCGCCCGGTAGCCCCGGAGGCGCCGGCAGCTCGGTGAAAAATTCCCAGTTGATCGCCGCCGCCCCTTTGAGCATAACGGTCCCGAGAATCCAGCCGAGCATGGCGATACCGAATATGGCGGCAGCACCGCTGAACAGTCGAACCGCAAGATCGATCAGTTTGCGTTTTTGGATATTTCTCGGCTTCATCGTACAGCCCCCAGCCTTTTTGCCGTGCGGCGCAGCCACCAGCGCGCAATAACCTGCAGCACCAGGGTCAGCCCGAACAGCACCAGCCCGAGCTCGATCAGCGCCGCCAGGTAAATCTCGTCGGCCGCCTCGGTGAACTCATTGGCGAGAGTCGAAGCGATTGAATTGGCGGCCGAGAAGAGCGACGCCGAAATTTCGTGGCTGTTGCCGATCACAAAGGTCACGGCCATGGTTTCGCCGATGGCACGGCCGAGGCCGAGAAAACAGGCGCCGACCACCCCCTGAATACCGTACGGGATAGTCACCTTGCGCGTCACTTCCCAGGTTGTGCTCCCCATGCCATAGGCCGATTCCTTGACGACACTCGGCACCATCTGGAAAACATCGCGGGTGACCGAAGTAATGAACGGCAGGATCATCAGCGCCAGGATAATGCCGGCGCAGAGCATGCCGATCCCCATTGGCGGCCCCGCGAACAGGGGGAAACCGGGGGCGATGGCAGCAAGTGCCGGCTGAACATGATCGGCGAGGAACGGCGCGAAGACGAACAGGCCCCACATGCCGTAGATGATACTCGGGATCGCTGCCAGCAGCTCAATCGCCCCGCCGACGACGCGGCCGAGGGCCGGCGGGGCGAGCTCGACCAGAAAAAGTGCTATCACCATCGCCAGCGGCACGGCGATAACCATGGCAATCAGGGTCGAGACCAGAGTGCCGTAAACACTGCTCAATGCCCCGTACTCATGCGTGTAAGGGTTCCATTCCGAGGACGTGAGAAAACCGGCACCGAATTTTTCCAGTGACGGAAATGCACCGTGGGTCAAAGTCAGCAGGATGCCGATGACCGTGATCAGAATGAGCAAGCTTCCGCTGAGCGTTGCCCAGCGGAAGATCGGATCCAGCTTGTTGTTCGTCTGTTTAAGCATACCGTCCTATTTCCAGACCGGGTTTCCTCCGGCCTTGATCTCATTGCTCCACTTGCTCTGGACCAGCTTGACCACTTTCGGCGGCATCGGCACGTAGTGCAGCTTCTCGGCCGTCGGTCCACCGTTGGCGTAGCACCAGTCGAAGAAGTCGAGAACCGCCTTGATCGTCGCCGCGTCCTTCTGATCCTTGTGCACCAGGATGAAGGAGGCGCCGGTGATCGGCCAGCTGATCTTGCCCGGCTGGTCGGTCAGCACCAGGTAAAACCCGGGAGCCTTGGCCCATTCGGCGTTGGCAGCAGCCGCCTGGAATGTTTCGCTGGTCGGCGCAACGAAGCCACCGTCACGGTTTTTGAGTAAGGCGTAGGTCAGCTTGTTCTGCAGGGCATAGGCATACTCGACGTAGCCGATGGCGCCCTTGATCCTCTGGACGTAGGCCGCCACCCCTTCGTTCCCCTTGCCGCCAACCCCGGCCGGCCACTTGACCGACTTGGCATTACCGACCTTCTCTTTCCAGGACGGGGAAACCTTGCTCAGATAATTAGTGAAGATCCAGGTGGTGCCGGAACCGTCGGCCCGGTGGACAACTGTGATCGCCGTATCAGGCAGTTTAACGCCGGCGTTGGCTGCAGCGATTTCCGGATCGTTCCATTTGGTGATTTCGCCGAGGAAGATCCCGGAAAGGGTTTCGGCGGTCAGTTTGATACCCCCAGGCTTGATGCCCGGGAGGTTGACCACGGGAACGACGCCGCCCATGACCATCGGAAACTGCAGCAACCCTTCCTTTTCCAGCTTGTCGCTGGTCAGCGGTGCGTCGGAAGCACCAAAGTCGACTGTTTTGGCTGTGATCTGCTTGATGCCGCCACCGGAGCCGATCGACTGGTAGTTGAGCTTGACCCCGGTTTCCTTGTTGTACAGGTAAGCCCACTGGCCATATACCGGGTACGGGAAGGTGGCGCCGGCGCCGTTGATCGTGGGCCCGGCGATGGCAACGCCGCTGAAGACGGCCAGGGTGAATAGTGTGACCAGGATCGCTGTAATGTTTTTCGTCAGTTGGTATAACATTCTCTCTTCTCCTTTTTTTGTTCCATCGTTTGCACCAGAGAATGCCGCTGAAATGTTAGGCCCTTGTTAGTGGCCTGTAAAAGTTTGATGAAATAATCGGATCAAGAGAAGATATGTGCGGAAAGAAGCAACAGGAGGATATGTCAGGTTTTTTCGTCGAAGCAGGTTGTCGGGCTATTTGAAGTCCGCTGTGAACAAGTCACCGGCCAACAACAGTGCCGATAGCGGTGGTCAGTGTTGCGAGATCATCATCGCTGATGACGTAGGGGGGCATCACGTAAACAAGTTTGCCGAACGGCCGCACCCAGACACCACGTTCGACGAACGCCTGCTGGATTGATGCCATGTCGACCGGCTGTTTCATTTCGACCACGCCGATCGCCCCGAGCACCCGAACCTCCTCAACCTGCGGCAATCCCTGGCAGGGGGCAAGGCCTTCCCGTAAACCATTTTCAATCCGGGCGAGATTGTCCTGCCATTCGGAATCGCGCAACATCCGGATCGAGGCAACCGCCGCACTGCAGGCGAGCGGATTCCCCATAAAGGTCGGACCGTGCATGAAGACTCCCGGCTCCTTCGACGAAATGGTCTCGCCGATTTCGGCCGTGGCGAGCACGGCGGCCAGGGTCATCATGCCGCCGGTCAGCGCCTTGCCGAGGCAGAGGATATCGGGGCTGACCCCGGCATGTTCACAGGCGAAGAGCTTGCCGCTGCGGCCGAAGCCGGTGGCGATCTCGTCGGCGATCAGCAGCACGTCGAACTCACTGCAGAGCTGCCGCACCTGGCGCAGGTACTCCGGGTGATAAAAACGCATACCGCCGGCTCCCTGAACTATCGGCTCGAGGATAACGGCGCAGAGTTCGGCGTGGTGTTGCGTGATCAGCTTCCGGAACGAATCAATATCGGCCGGGTCCCAGGCACCGCCGAAACGACAATTCGGCCTCTCGGCAAAAAAGTATTCCGGCAGGACGCCGCGGTAGATGCCGTGCATGCCGGTCTCCGGATCGCAAACCGCCATGGCGTGAAAGGTATCTCCGTGGTAGCCGGAGCGGATGGTCAGAAAACGGTTCTTGCCCTGCCGGTCGCGGGCGTACTGATACTGCATCGCCATCTTCATCGCCACCTCGACGGCGACGGAACCGGAATCGCAGAGAAAAACCTTGTCGAGCCCGGCAGGTGTCATCTCAACCAGCAGCCGGCCGAGTTCAACCGCCGGCTCGTGGGTCAGGCCGCCGAACATGACATGCGCCATCCGGTCGACCTGCTCCTTGAGAGCCGTGGTCAGCACCGGGTGATTATAGCCATGAATTGCCGACCACCACGAGGCCATGCCGTCGATCAGTTCGCGGCCGTCAGCCAGCTTGATCCGAACCCCGGAAACCGATTCGACCGGATAGACCGGCAAAGGGCTGGTCATCGAGGTATAAGGATGCCAAAGATGTTCCCGATCAAAAGCGAGCAGACTATCTGTTTTTTTATCGTCAGTGATCTTCATTTGTATTCCCATCAGGGTATCAGCCTAAAGAATTATTACCGGAATGACAAGTGCCAACCAAGTAACCTGCCGTAGATTTAATTAAACTAAAATTTGACTCTGTACCTTCAAGGCTGTATGGTTATTGAATCTCTGGGCGACGTTCTTTCCTGAGCGTTTCGATCCCAAGACCCGCAACGAGTACGGAGCTGGTAGCAATTACCAGCCGAGACTCTCTTTCAGGGCAGCACTGGATTCCGATGAACCGTCGGTATTCCGGGTGCGGGTGGCCCTGTCCTAACAAAGATCAAATATTAATCTTGGCACGGATTACCTGTGCTTTTTATTGAACCGTGCCATTGCATGCAGGGCGAACCTGTAATTGCACGATACCAGATGAGCCAGCCTTGTCTGAATTGAAGTTATTGTTTGTTGAGGAAAGGATCACTAATCAAAATGGAACAGGAAGTCAAAATCAGGGTTGAAGGTCTCTACAAGATTTTCGGCCCTCATCCAAAAAAAGCTTTAACGTTACTGGGTGAAGGGCTCGACAAGGAAGCGATCTTTGAAAAGACCGAAACCACTGTCGGCGTACAGGATGCCAGCTTTGATATCATGAAAGGTGAAATTTTCGTCATCATGGGTCTCTCCGGCTCCGGCAAATCGACGATGGTCCGGATGCTCAACCGGTTGATCGAACCGACAGCGGGCAAGGTCCTGATCGATGATGAAAATATCGTCGAAATGGGTGATGAAGAGCTGGTCAAGCTACGCCGCGCCAAGCTGAGCATGGTCTTCCAGTCGTTCGCGCTCATGCCGCACATGACCGTCCTGGAAAATGCCGCCTTCGGCCTCGAAATGGACGGAGTCGATAAGGAGACCCGTAATCAACGGGCCATGGCAGCACTGGAACAGGTCGGACTCGACCCCTGGGCCGACAGCAAACCGAACGAACTTTCCGGTGGCATGCAGCAGCGGGTCGGTCTGGCTCGCGGTCTGGCGGTCGATCCCGATATCCTGCTGATGGATGAAGCCTTCTCGGCGCTTGATCCGTTGATACGGACCGAAATGCAGGACGAGTTGCTGAAACTGCAGTCGAAGTCGAAGCGAACAATCGTCTTTATCTCGCACGATCTCGATGAGGCAATGCGCATCGGTGATCGCATTGCCATCATGGAAGGCGGCAGCGTCGTCCAGGTCGGTACGCCAGAAGAAATCCTGCAGAACCCGGCCGACGATTACGTCCGCGCTTTCTTCCGCGGCGTCGATCCGACCAATATACTGACCGCCGGCGATATCGCCAGCGATACCCAGGTTACTATCCCGATCACCGACGGCAAAAACCCCCGTGCGGCCCTGCAACGCCTGATCAAGAATGACCGGGATTACGGTTATGTGCTTGACAGCGAACGATGCTTCAAGGGAATCGTCTCGACCGACACCCTGCGGGATGTCATCGAGTCGGACAAGCTGATCAGCGATGCTTATCTCGATGATGTGATCACGGCCAATGCCAGTGATTCGATGCAGGACATCCTGCCTGAAGTGGCAAGCCATAGCTGGGCCGTGCCTATCCTTGATGACGATGGCAAGTTTCTTGGCGCAATTTCAAAGAACCTGTTCCTGAAAACCCTGCATCGCAGCCAGGATGACCTGGATGAAATTGAACCTGCAAGCAACGGAGAAAAATAACCGATGAATTTTTTTAATTTTGAAGAAAAACAAATACCACTGGACGACTGGGTTCAGTCTTTTGTCGACTGGCTGGTCTATAATCACCGTGATATTTTCCAGGCCATCAAAACCCCGATTGAACTATGCCTGAAAGGATTTGAGTGGGTTTTCACCACGTTGCCGCCGATTGCTGTCATCCTTTTTTTTGTTGCTATAGCCTGGTACTATGCGGGCAAACGGGTGGCAATATTCTCGTTGATCACTCTGGTTCTGGTCGGTTATCTCGGACTCTGGGAAGATACCATGATCACCCTGGCGATGGTTGTCAGTTCGGTCTTTTTCTGCGCTATTGTCGGTATCCCCCTCGGCATCATGTCGGGGCGCAGCGATCGCTTTGAACTGTTCCTCCGCCCGGCGCTTGATGCCATGCAGACCATTCCGCCATTCGTTTACCTTGTGCCGGTGGTCATGCTGTTCAGTATCGGCACTGTCTCGGGGATCCTGGCCACCATCGTTTTTGCTCTGCCGCCGATTGTTAGCCTGACCAGTCTCGGCATTCGCCAGGTCCATCCGGAGTTGATCGAGGCTTCGCTCGCTTTCGGGGCGACCCCCTGGCAGGTACTACGCAAGGTTCAATTTCCACTGGCTCTGCCGTCAATTATGGCTGGCCTCAACCAGACTCTGATGATGGCCCTCTCAATGGTCGTCATCGCCGCCCTGATCGGCGCCGGCGGCCTCGGCAACCCGGTGGTCCAGGGATTGAATACCCTGGAAATCGGATTGGCGACCATCGGCGGTATTGCGATTGTGTTGCTCGCCATGATGTTGGATCGGATTACACAAAGTTTCGGGCAACAATAAACAATCAACTGAGTCTTGCCGCCATCATTGAATTTGGACTGGCAAGACTCCCTCAATCAAAAAGGAGAAACACATGAAACGCTTGCTTATGGTCTTGATTATGCTCTCTCTGGCGCTTCCAGCGGTTGCCGCCCATCACAAACCGGGAGACGGGGTAACGGTAAAACCGGCCCGTGCCACCTGGAACACCGGGTATTTCAATGAAGCGCTGGTCCGCGAAGCCCTGACCGAACTTGGTTACGAAGTCGAAGACGTCAAGGAATTACAGAACCCTCTTTTTTATCAGTCGGTCACTCTTGGCGATGTTGATTATTGGGCGAACGGCTGGTTCCCGATGCATAATGACCAGACTCCGAAACAGTTCGAAAGCCGTGCCACTCCAATCGGTGATCTGATGAAGGCCGGCGGGCTTCAAGGCTACCTCGTCTCAAAGAAGGCCGTCGAAAAATTCAACATCAAGTCTCTTGACGATTTTAAACGAGATGACGTGAAAAAGGCATTTGACTCCAATGGCGATGGCAAAGCTGATCTGATCGCCTGCCCTCCGGGCTGGGGATGTGAGAAGGTCATTTCGCACCATATGGATGTTTATGGCCTCGAAGATCACATCAATCCGATCAAAGCCGGTTATTCAGCCAGCATGGCCGATGGTCTTGCCCGTTATAAAAACGGTCAACCGGTATTCTTTTATACCTGGGCTCCAAACTGGACGATTCACAAACTGAAGCCGGGCACCGATGTCATGTGGATTAATGTTCCGGAAATCAACCCAACACCGGCCCAAAAAAACTCCACAGAGCAGATGGTTCAAAGTGGTGTGACCGGAGCGGTCTCGGATCCGATCAAGCTCGGATTTGTTGTCGCCGATATCAGGATCGTTGCCAACAAGAAATTTTTAAAAGAAAATC
This sequence comes from Desulfuromonas sp., assembly GCA_002869615.1. Lineage (NCBI taxonomy): Bacteria > Pseudomonadati > Thermodesulfobacteriota > Desulfuromonadia > Desulfuromonadales > Desulfuromonadaceae > Desulfuromonas > Desulfuromonas sp. The sequence continues at coordinate 82,696 of PKUH01000091.1, forward strand.
CGGCGGCGGCCAAGTTATTTGAAATCATGAAACTTGACCTTGCCGATGTGAATGCGCAGAACACCAGAATGCAGGAAGGTGAAAAATCGGCAGAAGACATTCAAAAACATGTCAAGGAATGGATCAGTAAAAATCAGGAGACATGGAATTCCTGGCTTGATGCAGCCCGCAAGGCAGCGATGTAAATATCATCAACACGAAAAGAGAGGGGCGGGCTCGGCCCGCCCCTTTTTTATTTAACTGGCCATGCTCTTTCTGATTATCTCGATCCCGCTCAGCATCCTCTGTGCCTACCTCGCCTACCTGACGTTCCGGATCAAAAAGAGGCGTCTCGCTTTGGGGTTGACCATTATTTCCATATTTTCTTCAATATTTTCGCTCGGCATTATCACCGGCTTTCATTTTATCTTCAGTAATCTCAACCTTAAGTAAATAGTTGAAATCCGGTCTCATTTGCATTCATACCAGCACCTGTGTTAGTATCGCTCAGTTGATGGCGGCGTTCTCCTTCCGAACGTTCCGACCATAGACCCGCAAATGAGGTGGACCGTTTATGCCCCGGGCAAAAACGGGACGAACCCTCTCTCAACAGGGCAGCACTGGATCCTGACGCTCCGTCTCGATACCGGGTGCGGGTGGCCCTGCCAAGAACCAGAAACCAATAATTAATATTAACAGGCACGTTGCGCCTGAACTTGTCAATCTTCGCAGCATATATGCTGTCGAGTCCGTTTTCTTATCTGCAAAACGTACCTGTTTACAAAACGTACCTGTTTATTTTGAACGATGAGCAGGATTTTCTGTGCATCTAACCGAAACACTTTAAGGAGACGTAATGAATCAAGAATGGCAGAGCCAGCTTAAAAACTTTGTCAATACGGTTGACCGATTAAAGGAGCATATCGACCTTACTCCCGAGGAAGACATGGTCCTCAGGACCACTCAAACAACCTGGGGGACAACTCCTTATTTTGCATCGCTGATGGACCGCGATGATCCGAACTGCCCGATCCGCCGGCAGGTCGTTCCGTCACGACTTGAAGAACGCAACAAGTATGGAATGGATGACTACCTGGTCTGGAAAGAGAATCGGGCGACCGAAGAAAAACGGCCCGACAGCATTGCCCGCCAGTACAAGGACCGGGTTGCCTTCACGGTTACCCAGACCTGCGGTATCTACTGCCGCCACTGCTTCCGCAAGGAGCTGGTCGTCGACGGCGACCTCAAGCTCGACTTCAATGTTGACCAGGGTCTTGAGTGGATCGCCGAGCATCCGGAGGTACGTGATGTCCTGATTACCGGCGGTGATCCGTTTCTGCTCTCCGATGAACAGCTGGAATACCTGATCCGCAAGCTGCGTGAGTTACCACATATCGAAATGATCCGTTTCGGGACCCGGCTGCCGATTGTCCTGCCGCAACGGATCACCCCGGGGCTCAAAAAAGTCCTCGGCGAATATCACCGCGTACCGATCTGGATCAACACCCAGTGCAATCATCCGAAGGAGATTACCGATGAGACCGCCAGGGCGGTATTTGACCTGCTCTCCTGCGGGGTTAATGTCGGCAACCAGGCGGTTCTCCTTAAGGGAATTAACGATGATGTCGAAACCTTCCGCAATCTGCATCAGAAACTGCTGCAGGTCCGTATCCGGCCCTATTATGTCTTCTATTGCGAAGCAGCACCCGGTATTGACCATTTCCGAACTCCGGTCGAAAAAGGTTCGGAATTGATCCGAGACGCCCTGCGTGGCCATACCACCGGCCTTGCCCAGCCGATGCATGTCGTGGCAACAAATATCGGCAAAATCCCACTGATGCCCGATTACTACATCGAAGGCTCGGACGATGAACAATATACATTACGCAACCATAAAGGCGAACAAACCTTCTTACCAAAAGTTTGATCCTGTTTTTTAAATCAGGAAAGGAGAGATTGCATGAACAAGCCAGAAGTGACAACGGTGTCCGGCTGGCGGGAATGGCTCAGGCTGCCAGATATCGGAATTCCGGGACTCGTAGCGATTATCGATACCGGCTCCGAGAGTTCCACCTTACAGACTTCGTTCATCGAGCACTATCGTCAGGGCGGCGACCTCTGGGTCCGTTTTGGCGTCAACCCGCTGCCGCACAGGGATGAAGTCCGGATTGTCAGCCAGGCCCCGGTAAAAAAACATATAGCCCTGCAGAATTCCGAGCACCACGATGAGAATCTTTTTGTGATCGAGTCGACCGTGACCCTGGGCGCAAAAAGCATTGTCACCGAAGTTGTCCTGAACCCGTCGCAGAACGAGCCCTTCTCTTTCCACCTTGGCCGCAACGCCCTGCAGGGGTTCGGATATCTGATCGATCCGACAAAAGAGCATCAGTTGGGAATTTTAAATGAATCTCTCTACAGCAATCAGCTCAAGGCGGGCTGAACGGAATATTAAGCTCCAGCGCGGAAAGACGAGTTCTTAAAACCTTAAAGTTGCAAAAACGACCCGATGGACAAGGCGATGCGCCTTATCAAACGGAAACAACTTCGCAGATTGAAAAGATACGCATAACAGTAAATGAACAGGAAAGGCTAACAATGTATTCAACAAATACTGCAAAAATAACAGAATCAGAATGGCTCGATATCAACTGGAAAGATGAGCTCAAAAAGAATATCACCTCGGTGGAGCAGCTTGAAAGCTACCTGCCGCTGAGCCCGGAAGAGAAAAAGAACCTGCAAAAGGTTGCCGATCGGCATCCGATGAATATTCCACGTTATTACCTGGACCTGATTGACCCGAACTACCCGGATGATCCGATCCGCAAGCTGGCCGTGCCGTCGATTGACGAAATGATTTTGGCCGGCGACATGGGTGCGACCACCGGTGACCCGTACGGCGATGACAAGCATGACAAGGGCAACGGGATCCTGCACAAATACCCCTACACCGCCCTCGTTGTCGCCACCGAGTACTGTTCGATGTACTGTCGTCACTGCTTCCGCAAGCGGATGGTCGGACTTCCCAATGACCAGACCGTCAAGAGCTTTCAGAAGGCCACTGAGTATATTGCCGAGCATACCGAGATCAAGAATGTCGTCATGTCGGGCGGCGACCCGCTGTTGCTGCCAACCGACGCGCTGCGTAAAATGCTCGATTCCCTGCGCGATATCGATCATCTCAATTACGTCCGGATCGGCTCCCGGGCTCCCGTCGTTTTTCCGATGCGACTCTTCGAGGACGGACTGATTGAACTGCTCGAAGACTTCAACCGGGACAAGCCGCTGTATGTCCCGACCCACTTCAATCATCCGAATGAAATCACACCGGAAGCGGCCGAAGCGGTCAAGCGCTTGCGCAGTGCCGGAGTCACGGTCAACAATCAGGCGGTGCTGCTGAGCGGCGTCAACGATACAGTGGAAGCACTGACCGAACTGATGGACGGCCTGTTGAAGATCGGGGTCAACCCTTACTACCTCTACCAATGCATGCCGGTCGAGCGCGTCCGTCACCATTTTCAGGTACCCCTTAAAAAGGGTGTTGACCTGGTCGATGACGCCCGCCGCCTGATGGACGGTTACGCCAAGCGTTTCAAGTACATCATCGGCCACGACATCGGCAAGCTTGAAATCTGTGGTCGGGTTGACGACAAGCTGATCCTGAAACAGCTGCATGCCCGGCCCGGTCACCAGGAAGAATCGTCCCGAATTCTGATTCGTCAGCTTAATGAAAAAGGGGGATGGCTCGATGACCTTGAAGAGATCAAGTTATAAAAGTAGATGCCGTAACTTGATTATTTGATAACAACCACAGGAAGTAATCATGCCGATATACAGCAGCAAACAACGAAACATTGCCAGCCAGGTTTCACAAGACCCGGTTTCGCTTTCAAACTGGCGTGACTGGCGCTGGCAGCTTAAAAATTCGATTCAGCGGGTCGAAACCTTTGAACGCCTTCTCGGGATCGAACTTGAGGAGAAGGAACGCAAGAAGATCGAGCTCACACTGAAAAAATTCCCGCTGTCGATCACTCCCTACTATCTTTCATTGATTGATGCCGATGATTTCCGTAACGATCCGGTGTTCCTCCAGGCCTTTCCGTCACCGGCCGAGCTGGAAATCGGCAAAAAGGATATGTCTGATCCGCTGGCCGAAGACAAGGACAGCCCGGCCCCGGGAATCACCCACCGTTATCCGGACCGGGTGCTGTTTCATGTCAGCAACGTCTGTTCAATGTACTGCCGTCATTGCACCCGCAAACGGAAAGTCGGGGATGTCGATTCAATCCCCGATCAGAACCAGGTCCGCGAAGGACTGGAATATATCCGCAACAACCCGGTCGTCCGCGATGTTCTGCTCTCCGGCGGCGATCCGCTGATGCTCCCGGATCATTATCTCGACTGGATCCTGACTGAATTAAGAAAAATCGAACACGTCCAGGTCATCCGTATCGGCAGCCGGATGCCGGTTGTCCTGCCATACCGGGTCACCGACGATCTGGTCGAGATGCTGAAAAAACATCAACCGGTCTGGCTCAACACTCACTTCAACCATCCACGAGAGGTGACCGCTTCTTCACGAGAGGCGCTGCGCATGCTCGCTGATGGCGGCGTGCCGCTCGGCAACCAGACAGTCCTGCTTGCCGGCGTCAACGACTGCCCGCGCATTATGAAGTCGCTGGTTCACAAATTGGTCGAGAATCGGGTCCGCCCCTATTACCTCTACCAGTGCGATCTCTCAGAAGGGCTGTCGCACTTCCGCACCCCGGTCGGTAAGGGGGTTGAGATCATGGAGAGCCTGATCGGCCATACCAGCGGCTTTTCGGTCCCAACCTATGTCATCGACGCTCCAGGCGGCGGCGGAAAGATACCTCTGACCCCTAATTATCTGGTGTCGCTAAGTACCAACAAGGTCGTTCTGCGTAATTACGAAGGGGTCATTACCACCTACCAGGAGCCGGAGAAATATGAATCAAATTTCTGCGACCGCAAATGCGAAGAGTGTCATCTGCAGTTGAAACTCGGTGATGCCGAGGAATCCGATTCTACCGGTATCGAGAAACTGCTCGCCGATTTCGATGAAACGATTTCATTGACGCCGGCCGATACCGACCGGATAGAGAGACGCAGATGATTGATTCAGTTGAAAAAATTGGCAAATCGCTGGTTCAGCACGGCCCGCACAACAAGCGAATCTACTTGATGAAGGCAGATGCCGGTGATCTGATTTATCTGCTCGGCTATTTCGAAGAGTTGGCGGAAGAGAATGGTTATTCCAAGATCTTTGCCAAAATACCGGAATCTCATCTCACCCCCTTCTTAAGCTACGGCTATGAGATTGAGGCGTCGATTCCCGGGCTTTTTAACGCTGTAGAACAGGGCCATTTCGTTTCCCGGTACATTGACGATGACCGCAAGGCCGAAAAGCAGCCGGAACTGGTCGAAGAGGTGCTCAAGATTGCCCGGAGCAAGCAGGCGATAATCGCCGAGACAAGTGAGCCCTCTTGCGTGTGCCGGCCCTTGTTTGCCGACGAAATGGAAGATGCTGCGGCAGTATATAGTGAGGTCTTTGCCAGCTACCCGTTTCCGATCCACGATCCCGAATATTTGCGTTCAACGATGGAATCGATCACCTACTTCGGGGTCTGGCTCGAGGACCGCCTCGTCGCCCTCGCATCAGCGGAAGTCGATTTTGATAACGGCAACGCCGAGATGACCGACTTTGCGACCTTGCCTGAATTCCGTGGAAAGGGTTACGCCAACCTGTTGCTGGCCCGTATGGAAACCGACATGAAGGACAAGCAGATTCCTTCTCTTTTCACCATTGCCCGGGCCTACTCACACGGGATGAACATCACCTTTGCCAAGAATGGTTATCTCTACAGCGGCACGCTTACCAACAACACCCAAATCTCGGGTGATCTGGAAAGCATGAATGTCTGGTACAAGCTATTGCCGACGGAGCTTGTGGTTTGATTAAGGATGATATGCCCGGATCCTGAACGGGTCAACAGCGATCGGCCGATTTTTCCAGTCGAACTTTACCAGCCCTGTTTTCGCCCGTTGGTAACCGAGGTCGATCATCTCCCTGGCCCGGTCAAATTCAAGGATAGCGCAGGCATTACGCTGAATTTCAATGACGCCATCGGGTGGATGTGTGGCCAGCTTCTGGCGGGCGATGACGCCCTGAATCGCAAAACGGATCCCTTTTCCCTATGCTAGAATAGTAACTGATTCCAACCCAAATAATAGAAAAGGGATACACCGCATGTCCAAAAATCGCCTAATCGTGATCGGTGGCGATGCTGCCGGCATGGCGGCCGCCTCCAAAGTGAGACGCGAACAGCCGGAACGGGAGATACTGGTTTTCGAGAAAACCGGGTACACCTCTTACTCGGCTTGCGGTCTGCCCTACCTGATTGGCGGCCTGATCGACCACTCCGACAAACTGGTGGTTCGCTCGCCGGAGACCTTCCGCCAAAAATTCGCCATCGATGTCCGGACAGAACATGAAGTGACGCGGATCGAACCGGAGAAGCAGCGCGTTGAAGTCTACGACATCAACGGCAAAAGGTCGATTGAAGAATCGTACGATCAGTTACTGATCGCGACCGGGGCCCGCCCTCGCTGTCCGGATGTTCCGAACAGCGACGCCGCCGGGATTTTCGGTCTGTCAACCCTCGCCAGCGGCATCCGGGTGCAGGAGTTCCTGTCGAGCGAAAAACCGCAATCGGCGGTGGTGGTCGGTGGCGGCTATATTGGCCTCGAAATGGCCGAAGCACTAGTCCGGCAGAATCTTGATGTTTCACTGGTTCAGCGCGGATCCGAGGTCATGGGAACCCTGGATCGGGACATGGGGGCCATGGTCACTCAGGCACTGCGCGATATCGGCGTAACGGTATATCTGGAGGAGAGTTTCACATCATTCGAGGCCGCCAATGGCCTGGTTCGGGCCGTTAACACCGAGCGCCGCACCCTGCCGGCTGACCTTGTCATTCTCGGGCTGGGAATCGAGGCGAACTCCGAACTTGCCGAGACAGCCGGTATCGATCGAAGCGTGAAAAATGCCATCAAGGTCGACCAGCAGATGCGCACCAGCGTTGAAAACATCTGGGCGGCCGGCGACTGTGCCACCAGCCACCATCGCGTCAGCGGAAAACCATTCTACATTGCCCTCGGCACGGTTGCCAACAAGCAGGGCCTGGTCGCTGGCGCCAATCTTGCCGGCATCGAATCGAGTTTCCCCGGGGTTGTCGGCACCGCGGTCAGTAAAATCTGCAGCATCGAGGTCGGCCGAACCGGGCTACAGGAAAAAGAAGCAACGGAGCATGGCTTTGACTATGCAACCGCCAGAATCGAGGCAAAAACCAGGGCCGGATACTATCCGGGCGCCGGGGCAATCACGGTCAAACTTCTTGGCGAAAAAGGGACCGGTCGCCTGCTAGGCGGCCAGATCGTCGGTATGGAGGGCGCAGCCAAGCGGATCGACATCCTAGCCACCGCGCTGACCGCCGGAATGACGGTAGACAACCTGATCGATCTCGACCTGAGTTATGCCCCTCCCTTCTCACCGGTCTGGGATCCGGTACAGACCGCCGCCAGGCAGCTAATCAAGAAGCTTTAATCGCCGTTTTTCCTCTGGGTCTTCCGGATATGACCATAGTTGAGAAGTGCAACGAAGATGCTGCCTCCGATCATGTTCCCGAAAAGCGCAATCCCGATAAATTCAGAAACCTGTGAAAAAAGGAACTGATCGCTGATCAGGTACGCCGTAAAGATTTCGACCGACCCGGCGATCGAGTGGTGCAGATCGCCCAGGCCAATTATAAATGTGACTATATATATCGAAATGATTTGACTTAATGTCGGCTGGGTGGCCATGACCAGCCAGGCCCCGAGCGCCATCAGCCAGCCGGCAAGCACGGCGCTGACAAACAACGAACCGCTACTGAAGTTGACCAGGTGTTGGCCGATCTCGATATATCCAGCCCTGGCATGTACAACCTCGTCAACCGAGACAAGCAGTCCGGAACTGACGAAAGAGCCACCCAGGTTGCCGAGGATGACGATCAGCCAGAGACGGAAAAGCGCCATAATGCTGCCACGCCGGTCGAGGACCGGGTATACCGCCGTGGCCGTATGCTCGGTAAAAAGCTGGGTGCCGCTCATGATGCAGAGGACAAAGCCGAGCGGATATACCAGCGCTGTCGCCATCCGGGCAAAATACGACTGGCTCATACCCAGGGAATGGGTCTCGACAACCGCCACCGACATCGCGGTAAACCCGAGGATCAGGCCAGCCGCCAAAGACGAAAGGAACAATGAAAGGGTTGGCCGTTTGAGTTGTTCCAACCCTTCAAGAATCGCATTTTCGAGAATGTCGTCGGGATGCCGCAGGGATTCATCGGTCCGCTTGAGAATGACCGGCGTAAAATCCTTGTCTTCTTCGTTCCGCTCGACTTCTCGCTCGGTTAACTTTTGTGAATCTGTTTTTTCGTCATTTTTTATCTCTTTTTCTGACACCTGAAGATCCTTTATATTGCTAGTTGTTGTTCTTGTTGTTGTTCAAATTGTACTGTTCGAGTAATTTCTCAAGGTGTTTGCTGTGGGTCAGAATGACCACCTCATCATCGACCTTGAGGGTGGTTTTATCATCCGGAAAAAGCAGCTCGTCATCACGATAGAGACACATGATACGGGACTCTTCCGGTAATTCGAGGTCTGCGATATCGCCCCTGGTCTCGTCGTTCACCTTAATCATGAGACAGCGCGCCTCCCCCTTGATCAGCGATGACAGCTCCATGATATCGATGCCGGCCACCATGTCGGCCAGGTAACGGCTAATGGTCCTTGAGGGATTGATAACATTCTGCAGTTTGAGCTCATTGCAGATGTGCATATAGTCGGCATCATGAATCTGAACAATGACCTTATCGAACCCGAGAGAACGGCCGACCAGGGCCGAAATAATGTTGTACTGGTCGTTTTGCGTCAGGCAAAAGAGGAAATCGGTGCTCTCAGGGTCGGCCTCCTTGAGGACATTCGGTCGGCTACCGTCACCGTGCAGAAAGCTGCAATCCATTTCGTCCTTGTATTCATCAATTATGTCCTTTTCAGCCTCGACAATAATGACTTCATGCTTGCGCTTGATCAGCAAGCCGGCCGTCTCCAGTACCAGATCTCCGGCACCAACAAATACGATTCGCATCACGACTCCCGTTGTCTTCCGAACCAGGTTCGGGGATAGAGTAAAACCATCCAGGCGATAAACTCGAGGCGCCCGAACAGCATATCGGCGCACAAAACCAGTTTGAGTGAGGCAGGCAGCATTTCGGCGGTGACGCCGCTCGACAATCCAACGGTTGCCGTTGCTGAGACAACTTCAAACAAGGAGTCGAGCGGACTGTAGCCGTAATACAAAAAAGCGGTCCAAGAGACGAAAACAACCCCCAGAAATGCAAAAACAATCAGCAAGGCATCGAGGATTTCTCTGTCATCAATAACCTTCCCGCCCCATTTGCGCGTCTGAACCGCCCTGTTCGGCAGACCCATGCGGACGACGCAGCGGGTCATGATAAAGAACAGGAGCAACAGTCGCATCAGCTTGAAGCCACCTGCCGTCGAGCCAATTCCGCCGCCGCCCGACATTGCGAAAATCATCACAGCCTTGGAAGCCGGGTCAAGAGCCGCCGGGTCCATACTGGAAAAACCCGAGGTCGTCTGGGCCGACAAGGCCATGAGCGGTGCATGAGTCAACACCGCCTCAAGCGAACGTTCCTGCAGCCAGATGAACCCCCCGAGCAGGACCGTGGTCAAAACTCCGGCCGCCAATACCGCCCGGAACTCGATATCAGAGAACAAACTGCGCCACCCTTTATTAGCGGCGGTATAGTAAAGGGCCAGCGGGACCGCTCCGGCCAGGCACAAGAGGGTCACACTCCAGGCCAAGCGCAGATTCGCAAGGTCGGCAAAGCTGTTATTATTCGGTGCAAACCCGCCTGTGGAAACAGCCGCCAGTACGTAATAGAGCCCCTCGAGCGGCCGCCCGCCCAAAACCAGCCAAACAATGAATCCACCGGCTGTCAGGACAAGATAGACCAGCAATATTCGCTTGGCATAAGCGCGGGTTCCGCCGGCCAGGTCATCATGCTCGGTTTCGAGCGTGGCCAGACGCATTGATGACAGCCCGGGGCTCAGAACCATGGCCAGGGAAAGAATGACAATGCCGAGACCACCGTACCATTGCATCCAGGCCCGGGCGAAGACGAAGGAATGCGGCCGGCTTTCGATCGCTCCGAGGGTACTCAACCCGGTCGTCGTGACCGCGGATATCGTTTCGAACAACGAATCAATGAAAGGAACCCCGGACGCCTGTAACGGCAAGGTTGAAATCACCGGGACCAGCAGGAAAAACAGTGCCGCGATCACCATCGCTTCATTGAACTGGAGCTGCCCGCGATGCGGAATTCGCATCAATAAATAGCCGCTTGCTCCCAGGATTGCGACCACCAGGAGAAAATTGAGGCCGATTCGAATTTCGGCAAAGAGCAAGGCGGCCAGCACATTGACCAGATTCAGCCCGGCAACGATCAGCAGAAACTGTCCCAGATAATGCAGGATGTTCCGCAGTCGTACCGCGTAGAAAAGTTCAAAGCCGGATCTAGCCATCGTCCTATCGCTTACCTTGAAAAAAATACCTTTTATTTCAGATAGTTATACATTATCAGCGTTTAAGTCGGTGTCAAGAGGCACAACCTGTAAATTCCTGCTGTGTGGCCAGAGATGATCGATCACGAAAGATATTTATTTAATACGTTGAAGGATTCGATTAGTTCGATATGCTTTTGCTATCAGGTTTTGCTACGGAAATAACTGAATAAATTTACGCTTTTTACATTTTAGTGCCATGTCGATTCTTTATATTCTCCTTGTCCTGTTGATCGTAACCCGCCTGTTCGGAGAACTCGCCGAGCGATTCAAACAACCAGCCCTGCTCGGCGAGCTGATATCGGGGATCTGTCTCGGTATGCTGGTCCACCGCTTCGATGCGACCTTTCCGATCCTTGCGGGCCTGGCCGATAACGAAGTCTTCCAGTCGCTGACCGATCTCGGCATCTTTTTCCTGATGTTGCTCGGCGGTATTGAGCTACATCCCGCCAAATTGATGAAGGCATCAAAAAACGCCCTGTGGATAGCATTTGCCGGTATGGTTTTGCCGCTCGGTATCGGAGTCGCTTTTGGTTATGTCACGCTGCCTGAAACCGATCTCAAGTCAGCCCAGTTGCTCTTTCTCGGCACAGCGATGGCGGTCACCGCTGTTCCGGTCAGCATCAAGGCCCTGATGGACCTCGGAAAACTGGAAACCGAGGTTGGCCAGATCATTGTTTCGGCGGCGGTGATCGACGATATCCTCAGCTTGGTTCTCCTCGCTGTCCTGACCAGCTTTATCAGTACCGGAACCGTTCCCGACCTGACGACCTTTCTGCTGATCGCCGGAAAGATTGGTCTCTTTTTCATTATCGCCGGCCTGCTCGGCAAGCATGTCTTTCCGCGGCTCGGCAAACTCGTCGGCAGAGGACGCGCCGATGAGTTCGAATTCAGCATGCTGTTGATTGCCGGCCTCGCCTATGCCCTGATGGCCGAGGCCCTCGGCATGCATTTCATCATCGGGGCCTTTATCGCCGGCCTCTTCTTCCGCAAGTCGACAATTTCCGAAGACGTTTACCAGGATACCCTGCGAAAGGTCAGCGGCCTGACCACCGGATTCTTTGCCCCGATTTTCTTTGCCTCGATCGGCATGCACCTCGACACAAGTGCGCTGATTCATATCCCTGGCTTCATTCTCGGACTAATATTGATTGCCACCCTCGGCAAATTGCTCGGTGCCGGCCTCAGCGCCCGAATGAGTGGTCTATCGAACACCGACGCCCTGGCCATCGGCGCCGGCATGAACGCGCGCGGCGCGGTCGAGCTGATTATCGCCGATATCGCCCTGCGGGCCGGTATCTTCGATCTTGCCGGTCGCGAGCTGCCGATCATCAGCAACATGTTCTCGGCGGTCGTCATCATGGCACTGGTGACCACCCTGATGACGCCGCCGGCACTGAAGTGGCTCATGGCCGACAGAAAGAACAGTTAGCACTAGAACAAGGAGCCTGACATGACCCAAAATCATAAACCGCGACAATCCTGCGAAAAATATCTCGACGATGCCTTTGATCTCCTGCAGATCAAGGATGAGGAGCGACAGCTCCTGCGCAGCCCGTACCGTGAAATCCGTTTTGAACTGCCGTTGAAACGGGACGATGGGTCGGTGAGTCTTTATTACGGTTACCGGGTTCAGCACGATCAGAGCCGGGGCCCGTTCAAGGGGGGCTTAAGGTATCATCCCGACGTCGATATGGACCACTTCGTTGCATTGGCCGAGATCATGAGCTGGAAAACCGCGCTGCTCGACCTGCCATTCGGTGGCGGCAAGGGAGGCATCGACTGCGATCCGACCGAATTGACCGAGAACGAGCTCGAGATACTGACCAAGCGCTACATCGAGCGGGTTGCCAAGTTCATCGGGCCGGATCGCGACATTCCGGCCCCGGACATGGGAACCGGGCCGCGCGAAATGGCCTGGATTGTCGACGAGTACGCCCACCACGAGGGCTTCCAGCCCGGGGTCGTCACCGGCAAGCCGATCGAGATCGGCGGCTCTTACGGCCGTCTCGAAGCGACCGGGCAGGGGGTCGCGCTGATGACCCGGAAAGCGGCCAAGGCGACAGAAATTGACCTGCACCAGGCCCGGGTCGCCATCCAGGGGTTCGGCAACGTCGGTATGTACGCCGCCAAACACCTGCACGACGCCGGCGCCAATATCGTCGCCGTCTCCAATGCCGCCGGCGGCATCTACCACGAAAACGGCCTCGACATCGACGCCGTTATCAGGGAGTTCGAAAAAGACGGCACCAAAGAGCTGAGTGTCGGCAACCAGGATTTCGACCGGATCACCAATGCTGAACTGCTCGAACTCGATGTCGATATTCTGATCCCGGCGGCGATCGGCGGGGTGATCAACAAGAAGAACGCAGACGAAATCCGCGCCGAACTGATCATCGAAGCGGCGAATATGCCGGTGACCTGCGGTGCCGACATCATTCTGCATGAAAAGGGGAAAACCATCATTCCGGATATCCTCGCCAACGCCGGCGGTGTCACCGTCTCTTACCTGGAGTGGGTGCAGAACCGGCAGCGTTTCCGCTGGTCGGCCGACAAGGTCAACGACGTCCTGGTCAGCAGGATGAGCGATGCCTGGCAGGAGGTCCGGGACCGGGTCGATCAGGAAGAAGTGAATTTCCGCCAGGCGGCCTATTCCATCGCCGTCAACAGGATTCATCAAGCCATCAGTCTGCGCGGTTTCTGATAAGTTCGAGCCGGGAAACTCGACCTCGCCTCCTTCGGCATCGATCAAATCGTCGCCCCGCCAGGGCATCGGGTCAACTCCTTGAAGGATATCAAATAGCTGTTAGGGTTTATAGGACAGCTTCTGCAATCTGAACATCGATCAAAGGAGAACAATGACACCCTCTTTTTTTGCTCTTTATGGTGAGGCGGCCAAAACCGCCTTCGGTTTTTTCTGGAAGGCCGGGTGGGCGTTTGTCCTCGGTTATTTCGTCAGCAGCATGATCCAGGTGTTCGTCCCGAAGGGGCGCCTGACACCCTACATGGGAAACTTCGGCGTCAAAAGCCTGTCTCTGTCGGCCATGTTCGGTGCCATTTCGTCGTCCTGCTCGTTTGCCGCCCTGGCGACCGCCCGGTCGCTCTTTCTGAAAGGGGCCCATTTCATCGCCGCAGTCGCTTTCATGTTCGCTTCGACCAACCTGGTCATCGAGCTCGGTATCCTCATCCTCATCTTTCTCGGCTGGCAGTTCCTCGCCGCCGAGGTGGTCGGCGGCATCATCCTGATCGCGATCAGCAGCATTCTGATCCGTCTCACTCTGCCGGAAAAGTGGATCAAGCAGGCAAAAAAAGAGCTCGAGAAAAAGAGCGCCGATGAAGACGACTTCGACTGGAAAAAGCGGATCAGAAGCCGCATGGGCTGGCGCATGGTCGGCCACAAGTTTGTCATGGAATGGCAGATGGTCTGGGAGGAAATCCTGATCGGCTTCACTATCGCAGGTTTCGTCGCCGTATTCGTACCGGAAGCACTCTGGGCGAAGATATTCCTGATCGATGCCGGCGACAGCACTCCCGAATGGCTGCGGGTGATCGAGAATGCCATGGTCGCCCCGTTCGTCGCCGCCCTCACCTTTATTGGTTCGATGGGCAACATCCCCCTGGCGACGGTCCTCAATGCCAACGGCGTCCTGTTTGCCGGGATCATGGGCTTCATCTATTCCGATCTCATGGTGCCGCCGCTGGTCGCCGTTAACGCCAAGTATTATGGCTGGCGTCTGGCTCTCTACATCGCCGGTATCATGTATATCGCCATCGTCGCCACCGCCCTGATTCTGCACCATACCTTTGCCATGCTGGGCATCACCCCGGACAGCGCCCGTGCCGTCGCTGAAGTCGCCCAGTTCAAGATCGACTACACCTTCTGGCTCAACCTGTTCTTTATCCTCGTCAGCGGCTACCTGGTTTACCTGCATCGTAGCCACATGAAGCAGCAGAAGAGCGGACATATGGACCACGGCGAGGGATTGGGCTTCAAGCGGGTGATGGTCTACCTGTTCATGACGATCCTGGCCGGCGGCCTTGTCGCCTATTTCATAAGCGGCGGAACAGCGCCTTGAACCATTGATAAAAGATGTGGCTGGCGCGACTCCCGGACAAAAAATCCTGGCAAACGGGCTGGCGCAACAAGCTACTGAAATAGTTGAAAAATAACATTTTCTACAAAGAAACGGTCATTTCTTCCCCTTGAATCATACTCAAGAGATGATATACTTGTAACGAGAACGAAAGAAAGGATGAACCATGTCTGAAGAGTATAAAGACAGATTCACCGAAGCAGATAAGGAACAACAGAATAAATCGGCTTTTTATTGCGAAAGCTGCAATAAGAAATTCGATAAAGCAACCGCCGAAAGTCAAAAAATCGAGTGTTGCGGCCGGACATTGACTGAACTCCTGGAAGAGAGTTTCGGCCCGTAATCCCGGCGGTTTGCTGCTCTGGTCTCAAGCCGATACAGAGAATCAGTCAAATCAAAATGACAATTAAAGAGGCAGCCCAAGCTGCCTCTTTTCGTGGAAAGGTCGGATAATGGACAAAAAGAAATCGTACGAAGAAAGACTCGAAGCAGAGTTGAATGAATGGAGTGCAAAAATCGATGTCCTGAAGGCGAAAGCCGCCAAAACGAAATCGGATGCCGAAATCAATTTTGCTGAAGAGATAGAGCGTCTCGAGGCAAAGAAGGCAGGCGCCAAAGCCAAGTTGCAACAGCTGCGAGAAGCCGGCGATGATGCCTGGGACGATCTGAAAGCCGGGATCGAAAAAGCCTGGTCGGATCTCGGTTCGGCAATCAGCGCTGCCACGGCGCGATTTAAATAAATGTCAACAATAGAAAGGTCAGAGTTTTGCGATTGATTCGTTTGTTAGAAACATCTCTCTGTGTGATCTTCTTGTTAACGATTTTAAGCGCCTGTGTACATGAAGGCCCTGCGGAAAGGACCGGCAAAAAAATCGACAACATGGTCGAAAAGGCTGAAGAAAAACTGGAACAGGTTGAGGAACAGGTTGATCCCAACGGCCCGGTCGAAGAATTGGGTGAGAATATCGATGAGGCCGCCGAGGAAATAAACGACGAAATGCAACAGATCAAAGAGAATCTCGAAGAAGCGACCAAAAACTAGCCTGCTCATGAAGCAACACATTCTCGTTCATGGCAACGGGGGGCTCATATTATTGTGCTATTCGATAGTGTACCCGGCCTCTTTCCAGCCGTCGACACCGCCCCGGAGCGCAGCGACATTCCGAAAGCCCTGTTCTTCGTATTCGGCCGCCCGACCGGCAGCGGAGTCCTCTTCCGGTCAGGCGCAATAGAAAATCAGCCCCTGCTCGCGCCGCAGATCCGACTGCCGGGCCTTGAATTGGCTCAGTGAGATCGCCCCGGCAAGGTGCAACTTTTCGAACTTCTCGTCCGAATCATAGGCGCATATCAGAAGGGCTTCACCCGATTGAACCCGCCGGTTCGCTTCCTGCGGGGTGACCCGCTTGATGTTGTCCTGTCCCATGACTGACCTCCGAAATATTGTCCAGGTTTTTCCTGCCGTTGATCCAAGCATAACATCCGCTGAAGCCGAAGCAAGATTCCCGACGACCGTCGTCTGAACTTGACAAGCCCACGGTTCTCTGTGATTGTTTGTTAACAATGATTCTCAACAACGGGGACAAACGTGAGCTCAGATCAAACCCGGTTCGATACGATTCTCGAAAAACTGCGCCAGCGCGAGTGCCGCATCACACCGCAGCGAGTCGCCATCCTCAAGGCGTTTCTCGACCACAAGGACCATCCAAGCGTCGAACAGGTCTACGCTGAAGTCAAGGCCCATTTTCCGACCACCAGCCTGGCGACGGTCTATAAGACGGTGAACCTGCTGAAAGAAATCGGTGAAATTCTCGAGATCGGTTTTTCGTCCGGCAGCAACCGATATGACGGCAACAAACCGTACCCACACCCCCACCTGATCTGCACGCAATGCAATGCGATTGTCGACCCCGACGTCAGCCTGCTCGAGAAAATGACCAACGAGGTTGCCAAAAGCACCGGGTATCGCATCATTTCGCACCAGGTCGAGTTCTTCGGCACCTGTCCGGACTGCCAGGAAAAATAGCATTTTATATTTTTTTCACCCTTATGGATAATCATTATCTGTAGATATTGACAAACCGACAACCCGTGTTAAAAGTAAAGAGATTCCAAGGGCAAATAAACCCAAACCAACAGGTCTCGGAAACATCCGACGCATAAAATTCACAGGAGGAGTTCATGAGTGACGAAATGAAATGCCCGGTCACGGGCAAAACCGCTGCCCATCTCAGCGGCGGAACAACCAACAAGGATTGGTGGCCGAACCAGCTTGATCTCGATATCCTGCACCAGCATTCTTCGAAATCGAACCCGATGGGTGAAGATTTCAACTACGCCGAGGAGTTCAAGAGTCTCGACCTGGCTGTCGTTAAAAAGGACCTGGAGAAGCTGATGACCGACTCCCAGGACTGGTGGCCGGCCGACTACGGGCACTACGGCGGTCTGATGATCCGCATGGCCTGGCACAGCGCCGGCACCTACCGCATGGGTGACGGCCGCGGCGGTGGCGGCACCGGTAACCAGCGCTTCGCACCGCTCAACAGCTGGCCGGATAATGTCAACCTCGACAAGGCCCGACGCCTGCTCTGGCCGATCAAGCAGAAGTACGGCAGAAAGATCTCCTGGGCCGACCTGATGATTCTCGCCGGCAACGTCGCCCTCGAGTCGATGGGCTTTAAAACCTTCGGTTTCGCCGGCGGACGGGCAGACATCTGGGAACCAGAGAGAGATGTCTACTGGGGTTCCGAACAGGAATGGCTGGCAACGAGTGATGCCCCCCTGAGCCGTTATTCCGGGGAGCGCGATCTTGAAAACCCCCTGGCTGCGGTCCAGATGGGTCTGATTTACGTTAACCCGGAGGGCCCGGATGGAAATCCGGATCCGGTTGCCTCGGGCCATGACGTCCGCGAAACCTTCGCTCGCATGGCGATGAACGACGAGGAAACAGTCGCCCTGGTCGCCGGCGGTCATACCTTCGGCAAATGCCATGGGGCCGGCGATCCTGAACATGTCGGCCCGGAACCGGAGGCGGCACCGATCGAAGAGCAGGGTCTCGGCTGGTCCAGCGATTACAAAAGCGGCAAGGCAGGCGATACGATCAGCAGCGGTATCGAAGGCGCCTGGAAGCCGAAACCGACCACCTGGGACATGGGCTACCTGAAGGTGCTTTTCAAGTACGAATGGGAAAAAGTCAAAAGTCCGGCCGGCGCCTGGCAGTGGTTGGCCAAGGACGTCGACGAAGAGGACATGGTGGTCGACGCTTTCGATCCGGACAAGAAGCACCGGCCGATGATGACCACGGCCGACCTCTCCCTGCGCTACGACCCGACCTACGAGCCGATCGCCCGGCGCTACCTTGAAAACCCGGAAGAGTTCGCCGATGCCTTCGCCCGTGCCTGGTTCAAACTGACCCACCGCGACATGGGACCCAAGTCGCGCTATCTTGGACCGGAAGTTCCGGAAGAGGATCTCATCTGGCAGGACCCTCTGCCGGCTGCCACCGGACCGGTTGTAGACGATAAGGATATAGCGACTCTCAAAGACCAGATTCTCGCTTCCGGCCTGACTGTCTCCGAGCTCGTCTCGACCGCCTGGGCATCGGCCTCGACCTTCCGCGATTCCGACAAGCGTGGCGGGGCCAACGGGGCGCGCATCCGGCTGGCGCCGCAGAAAGATTGGCTCGTTAACCAACCCTCCCGGCTGCAGACGGTCCTGCAAAAACTGGAGGAAATTCAGAAATCATTCAACAGCGGCGGAAAATCGGTCTCCCTGGCTGACCTGATTGTTCTTGGAGGCGGCACCGGAGTCGAGCAGGCAGCGAAAAACGCCGGTATTAAAATCTCCGTCCCCTTCACCCCCGGCCGAACTGATGCCTCACAGGAACAGACTGACGTCGAAGCCTTCGCCGTTCTCGAGCCGGAAGCCGACGGCTTCCGCAATTACCTAAAGAAGAAATACTCGATATCGGCTGAAGAGATGCTGATCGACCGGGCTCAGCTTCTGACCCTGACAGCTCCCGAAATGACCGTTCTGATCGGTGGACTGCGGGTTCTCGACACCAACGTCGGACAGTCCCGTCACGGCGTCTTCACCGATCGTCCGGAAACATTGACCAATGATTTTTTCGTCAACCTTCTTGACATGAAAACTGTATGGAAAAAGGTCTCGGACCAGGCTGATGAATTCGAAGGCCGGGATCGGGCCTCCGGTGAACTCAAATGGACCGGAACCCGGGTCGATCTGATCTTCGGCTCAAACTCCCGACTCCGGGCTCTTGCCGAAGTCTACGGCAGCGCTGACGCTCAAGACAAGTTCGTTGCCGATTTCGTTGCCGCCTGGGATAAGGTCATGAATCTCGATCGCTTCGATCTTACCTGATTTCCGGCTAATTGAATGCAAAAGGGCCAGCAAATATGCTGGCCCTTTTCATGTGATTTCATAACGTAAAGAGAACCGGTCTGGTGACCGTCCCCACTTAACTCTTCTTGGCAGCTTTACTCCGGCGCTCAATCACTTCGGGACGCGAGTTCCGGTTGCGATTACCCGGTTTTTTCTTCCAGTTGCGCCGCTTTGCTCCGGCTCCGTGCGGCCGTTTCTTCGCCAGAGGTTTCGGTTGAACCTTGATTCTGCGGGTCGACTCCATACCATCAACAACCTCCTGGGTAATTTCTTTCCCGAGATAACGCTGGATCTGGATCAACCGTTCGACATCAAGATCGTCACCGACAAGTGAAATCGCCGTTCCGGCGGCACCGGCCCGGCCGGTCCGGCCGATACGATGGATATAATCCTCGCTGACCTGAGGAAGATTAAAGTTGATAACATGGCTGATGCCATGCACGTCAAGTCCCCGGGCCGCGACATCAGTCGCAACCAGAAGCTGAGTACGGCCCTGCCGCAGGTTCGACACCGCCCGGTTACGCGCCGATTGGCTCATGTCTCCATGGAGCGCTTCGGCTCGATGGCCATCACGCTTCAGGTCTTTTGCCAGCCTGTCAGCACCACGCTTGGTCGCGGAGAAAATAATTGTTCTCTCAACACCCTGCTGTTCAACCAGGTGCTTTAGCAGTCTGACCTTGTGCTTGACATCGTCGGCAATAAACAATTTCTGCTCAATTTTTTCATGCGTCATCAGGCGGCCATCAATCTCAACCCGGATCGGCTTATTGAGAATATTTCGCGCCATTTTCTCGGCGGTCTCATCAAGGGTTGCCGAGAACATCAGGGTTTGCCGTTCAGAAGGAGCTGCGGCAATAATTTTTTCCATATCCGGCTTGAAACCCATATCGAGCATACGGTCGGCCTCGTCGAGAATCAACAATTCAAGACGGGAAAGGTCGAGCGTGCCACGCTGCAGGTGATCGATGAGACGACCAGGCGTTCCGACGACCAGGTCGATCGGCCGCGAAAGGTCGCGGAATTGCGGAACATAAGAACTGCCGCCGAGAATGACGGTGGACCGGACGTTTAGAAATTTACCGTAATTTCTCGTCGCCTCGGTGATCTGTGCCGCCAACTCCCGGGTCGGCGTCAGTACCAGGACCCGCGGGGCACCTTTTGGGCCCTTTTTGAAATTCGACAGCATGTCGAGCGCCGGCAGCATGAAAGCTGCGGTCTTTCCGGTTCCGGTACGGGCCGAAGCAAGAACATCTTTGCCGGCAAGAACCGCCGGAACCGACTGGGCTTGCACCGGGGTCGGCTGGTCATAACCACAGGTCTTGATCGCTTTTGCAATCTGGGGATTCAAATTCAATAAGTCAAATGACATCGGTAATACTTTCTTTTTCCTAGCTGGAAAAACAATGGGTTACAGCGTGGAGAAGGCCAGAACAAACAGCTGTCCTGAGATAGAATCTCCTCCACAAACGGGACTGTATTTTGCGTCGTCGCCGATCTGTAAGTACTGCTAGGTGTCGAAAAGAATACAGAAGGCAGGAAAACCAGGAAGCGATGAGGCTGTGCGCCTCTCGTTGATATTACGGAAGATGCACATCTGTTCAGTCGCCGGCATCATACAGTTATCTGGCCGAAAAGCAACAACTTTTTTCAAATACATAAAATAACATCCACCGTGAGCAGGGTATTATTCAAATCATTAACATTTATAATTACCTTGCCTAACAGCAGTAGGCATGCTAGCGTCTAACATGATTGAAGTTTGTTCTGAAGTATAGAAGTATACCAGCAACGTAAAAAATAGACCCGTCAGGAAAAGCCACGCGGACCTATATAGGCTATGTGGCCTTTTTATTTTTTACCGGGCATTCTTTAAAATCTCCCGATTTTTTAACTGAACCGATTATCCACCACGAAACCCGAGGAGAATACGATGGGGCGAAAACCCAATTATGGTTATGAGAAACGGCAGAAAGAAATTGCACGAAAGGCAAAAAAAGAAGAGAAAAGAAAATTAAGACGCGAAGAAAAAGATGAAAATCCGGAAGAGAGCGATCAGCCTCTGGAGGATCAGCAACCACCGGATGATGCCTGAATATATCTATTCCACCGGGAGCGTCACTCCACCCCGCGACCGTTCAATAATGCAGCTCGAGCAAATCCTGGCCACTCAAGAGGTCAGGGCGCCCGCATATAACAGTATAAAGGACAACTTATGATGGATACTAAACAACTTGCCGCCGGCGACCCGATTGAAGCTCGCTGTACCAAGTGCCGAAAAATCACGAACCATACAATCGTTGCCATGAACGCCAGCAAACCGGCGAAAGTTGAGTGCAATACCTGTCAAGGACAGCATCTTTACCGTAAACCGAGAGCAACCCCGCAAACAACTGCCCGGGCAAAAGCAACCGCGTCGAAGCTGACCCTGCAGAAAAAATGGAATGAACTCCAGTCAGAGACCGAAGGCCAGGAGGCGAAGAAGTATTCGATGGACGACTCCTATAAGGTTGGCGCCCTGATAAAACATACCCAGTTTGGAATCGGTCATGTCCAGAGTGTTGCCGGAGCACGTAAAATGGAAGTTCTCTTTACCGACGGTTTGAAAACAATGCGCTGCAAATAGCGGCACACTGGAGTCATCGACAAGAAAGGGCAATTCCATGCTTATTTGCGACTTGTGCAAGGCGCAGACAGAGAAAGGCAAACGGGAAACTCCGCATAAAGACCTTGTCAAGGTCGATGAACGTCGTTTTTTCAAGGGTGCAGCACCGCGCAGCTTCGAAGAACAGGATTACCGATGTCTGCTCTGTTCAACCAAGTTCACCTGGAGCAGCAACAAAAACGACCACGCCTGGACAATGTGGCAGGGTTAGAAACTCTCACGAATTACAACTGGGCTATCTCATGAAAAGAAGGCGTAATCCTCAACGGATCACGCCTTTTTGTCTAATGGGAGCGGGTTCCGACCGAAGAGACAAGCCCCGTCAGGCATTCTTTTACCATCAGGGCTCTGGCTCTACTCATGCGATACCGGCCGCAGCAATTTCATGATCTGGTCCGACTTCAGTAGCTTGCCTTGTGAGACCAGCTTTCCATCGATCGCCAGTCCGGGAGTGGTCATGCAGCCGAATGTCATGATGTCATTCAGCTCCATAATCTTCTCAATTTCAACCTCTTCGCCCAAGGCCCCGGCGGCTTCCCTGGCGTTCGTTGCCAGTTCGTTGCACTTGGCACAACCGGTGCCGAGAATCTGGATCTTCTTCATGGTCCTGCTCCTTTCATGATTGCGTTGTTTTTTATCCGGTTATCGCTCCATATATAAGTCCCGAGATCGTCGCCATCATGATGACAAGCAACACAAAAACAATTGTTTTTTTGGTTCCCATAACCGACCGGATCACCAGCATGTTCGGCAAACTCAGTGCCGGACCGGCAAGCAACAGGGCCAGGGCCGGCCCCTCTCCCATACCGGCGCCCATCAACCCCTGCAGAATCGGTACCTCCGTCAATGTCGCAAAATACATAAAGGCGCCGACCACCGATGCAAACAGGTTGGCCCATATCGAATTGCCGCCAACCAGGCCGGCGATCCAATGCGAGGGGATCAATCCTTCCTGATCCGGCCGGCCGAGTAGCGCACCGGCAATCAGAACCCCCCAGAGCAGAAGTGGCAGGATCTTTTTGGCGAAATCCCAACTGGTGGTAAACCACTCCTCCAATTCACCGTCGTTGTTCTGAGCCGTTGTTAAAAGCACTGTCAAACCGATGGTTCCGGCAACGAAAGCCAATACAGGATAATCCGGAAGCAAAAGCGCAAGGATCAGTGTCGGTGCGGCGACAACCACCATCCGCCAGTGATTGACCTTGAACCACAGAACCAGAATGACCGCCAACGCCAAAGAGAACAATCCAGTAATCGGCCATCTTGTGGCGTAAATTGCTTGCCAAAGCCCGCTTGAATCAGTCGGCCGACCCCAATTGGCAAAAACCAGAATCCCGACCATGGACGCAAATAAAAGCGCGTTCTGCCAGAGGGGACGCGACACCTCCGGTTCCGGCATCGCCGCGGCCGCGGCTACTTTTTCCAGCTCTTCCTTGCGGAAGAACAGGTGCATGAGCAACCCGATAATGACTGAAAAACTGACGGCACCGACCGCACGGGCAATCCCCATCCCGGGCCCCAGAACAGCTGCCGTCAAGACGATCGCCAGAATGTTGATAGCCGGTCCCGAATAGAGGAATGCACTGGCAGGGCCCAATCCGGCCCCCATTCGATAAATACCGGCAAAAAGAGGCAGAATTGTACAGGAGCAGACCGCCAGAATGCTGCCGGCCACCGAGGCGACCCCATAGGCCAGGAACTTGTTCGCCTTCGGTCCGAGGTACTTCATCACCGCCGCCTGACTGACGAAGACCCCGACGGCGCCGGCAATGAAAAAAGCCGGGACCAGGCACAGCAGTACATGTTCCTGGGCATACCACTTGGCTAAATGGAGTGCCTCCCAAAAAGAATTTTCTATTCGCTCTGTTTCCTGCAGCCAATCAACCGGCAGGTAATAAAGGCCGGCAAAAATTACGACTATCGCCAGCAAAGGCTTCCATTCATTTTTCCAGGTCATAGCTCTAACCAGCATAGCTATTTGGCAAATTCGCCAAATAGCAGTGTAAAAAATTTTAGTTGCCGACAGCTTTCAACAATGCAGTCCGATCACTTGCACTCGCCTCGAGAACCGATTCGACGCATCCGAAAAAGTTCAAAATACACGGCACGCGGAGACGGTAGAAGACCTGGTTGCCACGCTTGTCGTCCATGACGATGCCAGCCTGCTTGAGAACAGAGAGGTGCTTCGAGACAGTTGAAACGTCAGCTCCGATCTGCTCGGTCAGGTCGCAGACGCAGCGCTCTTCCTTTTCCAGCTCCTCGATAATAAACAGCCGGGTCGGATGCGCCATCGCCTTGAGAACCCCGGCACGAGCATTGAGAAGCGTTTTTCTGTTTTCGTCCATTTGAACCTCCACCTATTTGGCAATATAACCAAATAGCCAAATAGGTGCAACAAAAAAATGACATGTCTCTGTTTCGACCATGTCCTTTCCTTAAACTCCCCGGGCCGATGATATCGGGCACAAGGATTATATTTTCAATTTACTCCGGAAGAGAAAAGAGATTGCTGCTTTTACCATTCTGGCCAACTTCATATAAACCTTGAAATTTCTCCGGCCTCCTTGCGTGGCGGCGTCTTCGGTTGCTCGTCGGCATAGCCATAAACGATCAGCGCTGCAACCGTTTCCCCTTCGGGCAGATCAATGATCCGGGCGATGGCATCGTCGTCAATAACTCCGAAGATACAGGTTCCGACCCCTTTGGCGTGAGCCGCCAGGCAGAAGGTCTGGCAGGCGATCCCGGCATCGAATGCCTCCCAGAAACGGGCGTTCGAGCTGTCGAAATCGCCGTACTTGTCGAGCCGGCCGCTCTTGCCTTCTACGAAGCTGAGCACCGCTACCCCACGGGCATTTTCCAGGGTCTTGATGTTGTAGGCAAAGCCTTGTAGCCCGTCGGTGGTCAACCTTGCAAGCACCTCCTCGCTATCGACCAGGGTGTAACGGGCTGTCTGGGTGTTTGCCCACGACGGCGCCCAGCGGCTGAGTTCAACGATCTCCTCCATCGTCTCGCGGTCGACTTTTTAATCCTTGAACTTGCGTACACTTCTCCGGTTCTTGATCATGTCAATGGCATCCATAGCTTCTCCTTTGTCCAATGCATGTGCCTGGCTTCAGCATGTAAGTGATCAAACAGTGGCAGGCTTCTTTTCTGAATTATACAGACACGAACTGCCTTTTTTAATGTTTCAATCCGGCAAGGGCTCACGGCTACGGTCATGAATCCAGAGCATTACACCAAATGCAACCAGGGCAACAATTGCCAGCCAGGCCGCCGGGGCGGTTGCCGATCCGCTGAACTGAATCAACCATGTGGCGAACATCGGCGTCGCACCACCGATCACTCCGAGGCCGAGATTATAGGCCACCGAATACCCCGACAGTCGGTCACTGGCCGGGAAGAGTTCGACGAACATCGCCGGCGCCGTACCCAGGGGAACAGCGAGCAGGGCGGCAAAACTGAACTGAGCGATCACCGCTCCGCTAAAACCGGTGCCGGCAAACCAGAGGAACAGTGGCATGGCAATCAGGGCCAGAACCAACATCGCCCCGCCAATGAAGTGGGTTCGACGAACGTAGCGATCACTGACCCAGCCGGCAATCGGGATCAGAACCAGCAGGAAAGCGGTCGCCGCCGTATTGATCTGCAGGGCCAGGTCCCGGGCCATGCCGCCCTGGCTGTGCAGCCATTCGGGCATGTAAACAACCGGGATGTAGAAGATGACCCCGTAGGCCGAGGCGAACAGGATCGCCTGAATCATCTCGCGGCGGTTGGTGGTGAACGCCTGCAGCAGCGGGGATGTCTTGCAGCGATCGCTGTGGTGCTTGTTAAAATGTTCCGACTGTGGCAGCCGCATCCGCAGGACGATCGAAGTGCCACCGATCAGGCCGCCGAACAGAAACGGCAGCCGCCAGCCCCAATCGGAAACGCTAGCGCTCGACAGTGCGGTTGTCACCAATGCGGCGACACCAGATCCAAGCAGCATACCGGTCATGCTGCCGATATTAGCCCAGCTGCCGGCGAATCCGCGTCGATCGCGGTCTGCCGTCTCAACCATATAGGTCACCGAACTGCTGAATTCGCCACCCACCGAGAGACCTTGTACCAGGCGGATGAGAACCAGGAGCACGGCAGCCCAGACGCCGACGCTTTCGTAGGTGGGTAGACAGCCGAGGAGAAAGGTCGGCAGCGCCATCATGATTACCGAAACCAGCATCGTCTGGCTGCGCCCGATCGTATCACCCATCCAGCCGAAGACCGCCGAGCCGAGAGGGCGCATGAGGAACCCGGCGGCAAACACTCCGTATGTAGCGATCAGGGAGGCCGTACTGTCGTCACCCGGGAAAAATAAACCCGAGATGATACCGGCCATGTAGCCGTACAGTGCGAAATCATACCATTCAACAACGTTTCCGATGAAACCGGCCAGCAGAGCAGTGTGCCCCTTGCTGATGTTCACAACAGATTCCTTTCTACTCGATCGAGTTTCGTTGCTCCGTATAACCCTAACGTTCCATATCCGCATGTCAAATATTCGCGGCTACGGGATGCATTAACCAGCAACGTGGAGGCAGGAACGGCATTATGTGCAATACGGTTGGTTATAAATCGAGCGATCGGCAAGAAAGAGAATTCAGGTCCCGGGGTTGATATTGCAGAAGACGCCCCACGAGCCACATCGAAAACCATAAGGCCGATCTCGCAAAAGAGATCGGCCTTATGGTTATTGGCTCCCCGAACCGGGCGGTAGTGGGCAGTGGGAAGATAACGTACAACTCTAATTCATCAACCTATTCTATGCCTTGAGCTTCAATGCAATCTTTGCAACATGGGCTCCCTGGAACCGGGCTCCGGCTAATTCGTTCTCGCTCGGCATTCGCTCTCCTTCGCCACCGGCGATTGTCGAAGCGCCGTAGGGACTGCACCCGGTGATCTCGGAGACCCCCATCTGCCCGGAAAAAGCATAGGGCAAGCCGACGACCACCATGCCATGATGCAGCAGGGTGGTGTGGAATGTCAGAATAGTCGATTCCTGGCCGCCGTGCTGAGTGGCTGAGCAGGCAAAAACGCTACCGACCTTGCCGACCAGGGAGCCATTCTGCCAGAGTCCACCGGTGGCGTCGAGGAACTGACGCATCTGGCCACACATGTTGCCAAAGCGGGTCGGGGTGCCGAAGATGATTGCGTCGGCTTCCGCCAGATCATCGACGCTCGCTATGGGAATGTAAGCCATGGCCCGTTGAGCCTCCTGCGCCCCCATCTTGTCCAGTACCTCATCGGAAAGCGTTTCCGGGACACGCTTGATGACTGCCTCACACCCCTCCACTTCGCGAACACCTTCTGCGACCGCCTCAGCCATTTTTAAAACATGGCCATACATGCTGTAGTGAATGATCAACACCTTGCACATAAAATTCTCCTCTCAAAGATGTTCGCTAATTAAGCCTCTGCCGCCGCTAACATGGATATGGATCCGCCGGTTATTAAACATTACTGTACGAAAGTTCACAGTCAACTACTTATTGCTTAGAGAGTTTCAGAACAGGAAAGTTATTATTGAGTATAAAAAAGATGTGGTCCTAATACCAGGACCACATCTTGTCTGGTTTGGCTCCCCGAGCCGGGCGGTAGTGGGTAGTTGGAGGAGAGCTTTGGTTTCGACTCACTATGACTCTGTTTTCTCCCTATGTAATGCAGCTCCAATAGCGCCGACGATTTCCGGATGGGATGGAACCGTTATTGGCCGGCCGATCTTGCCTCCCAAAATGTCGACCAGAAACTGATTGTTGGCAACCCCCCCGGAAAATACAACTTCGTCAGATATGCCGACACGCTCCAGCATGCCGCTCAAACGATCGGCAACGGCGAGATGGATGGCGCGGGCAATATCGGCGGCGGCAAAGCCGCGATTCCGTAATGAAACCACTTCCGATTCGGCAAAGACAGCACACATACTGTTGATAGGGATATCTTGGGAAGAAGATCTCGCGGCGACGGAAAACTCTTCGAGTGAATACCCCAGGGAGGCAGACATGATTTCAAGAAAACGGCCGGTCCCGGCTGCACACTTGTCGTTCATATGAAATTGGACAACGCGCCCGTTGCCGTCAAGGGCAATGACCTTGGAGTCCTGCCCGCCGACATCGAGAATGGTGCGGCATTCCGGTACGCAATAGCGGGCTCCCTGGGCATGCGCCTTGATCTCGGTGATCACCTTTTGGGCGAAATGTTTCTGCGCCAGATGGCGCCCGTAGCCTGTCGCGACCACCTCGGACGGTGTGTAACGCGACACCATTTCTGCAGCCTGCTTGTGCGGCTCGAAGGGGCTTTCAACCACCTCTTTCTCAGCCAGAACCCCGTCACGAAACACCGCCATCTTGATCGCCCTGGAACCGAGATCTATTCCGATCTGCATGGCACCCTAATCCTGAAGCTGTTCAAGGAAGGCTTCAACCCGGGTTTGCAGTTGTCCGACATCTTCCGGAGAGTAGTCCGTCTCGATCGCCATAAACGGGATTCCCTCTTTGGCACACGCCTCGCGGAGCTTGACCGCTTCGATGTTATAGCTATGACAAAACTGGAGAGAGTAATCTATGATCCCATGCGCGCCAGATGCTCGGCACTCCTTGATCACCTGGTCGATCCTTTCATCATTTGGAGTAAAACAGGAACAGTCGATTTTCATGTACCGCTCGGTCAGTTTTTCGATCATCTGCTCCATGGTTGCTCCATCGGTATCGATCGTATCCTTGTAGTAGCGGGTTCCGATGCAACTTTCCTCGTTGACGACAATCGCACCCGCGCCTTCGATGATGTTGTGGAGCTTCCAGTTCGGCAACGCCATCGGTGCCCCCGAGACCATAACCCTCGTCGTCTCTGGTTCCGTCACAAATTTTGAATTCGAAATCCGATCCTCCAACTCTTCACACAGTTCATCAACTTTGGCTGTAAACCGTTCCGGGATATCGTAAAAAGCGATCTGCTGAATCAGCAGCATATCGCGCCCGCTGATCGGTGACGGGTCGTGATGCCGCAAATGATTGAGACGTTGCATCGCTTCGCGCTTCCGGTTCAGGGTTTCGATACCCGACTTGAGGTCAGCCTCGGAAATCTCCTTGCCGACGCGATTCTCGATCGCCCGTTTGAAATCCTTGACCTCCTCGATCCACAGGTGCTTGTCGCGCTCGCGTTTCATCTGTGGTATTTCCATGACGTGGGTCGGAACGTACTGGTCAAGGAGCTCCCACGTTTTCTTCTTGGCGTCACATGTCGTCTCACCGTAGACGAAATCAACAGCCTGGAATAAAGGACAGATGCGACCGACCTTAAAACCAAACGCCGATTTCACCATCGGACAGATATTACGCGGCAAGATCTTCTCCGCGTCGGCAATCGAGCCCTGAGAACCGCCACACAAGCCGATACAGACGCCATTGCCTGCCTGAATAATCTCTTCCGGGACATAGACACAGAAGGTCCCGACGACCGGACGACCTTCTGACTTGGCATCGACTATCTCCTCAATGCGACCCGTAAAGATATTACTCACCATGTCGTCGAAATAGGCCATCCCCTGTGGACGGTTCTGTTGACTGAGAAAGATGTTTTGAAAGGCGTACGTCAACATGGGCGGGACATTCATGAAACGGTCAACATCCATATCGAGCTTCGTCCAAAGCTCCGGATCTACTTTCACTTGGAACGTGTCAGACATCTGCATCCTCCTGCTTAAATAAAAATGTTTTGGTAAAGATTTTCTCTCGTAATTTGTGTGGATTAAATGGTTTAAATTCTCTAATATTGACAGCCGTACGTCAAACAGTTAGTTTCGATGTCATGAATGACTGTTATCGATATTTACGATAGGACAAACCATGAATTTACATCAGATCAAGATCTTCGTTGCCATCTCTGACAAAGGCAGTTTCTCGGCAGCGGCCGAAGCCATCGCATTAACTCAGTCGACGGTGAGCCAGCATATGGCTTCACTCGAAGATGAGGTTGGGGTCTCTCTGTTCGATCGACAGAAGCGCGGGGTCACCCTGACCTCGGGCGGGATAATTTTCCTTCGACACGCTCGACGAATTCTGAGTGAAAGCGATGCGCTGTTTCAGGCCATGAACGGCTTTCAGGGCCTTGAAGACGCAGAACTCGTTATTGGTGCGAGCAATATCCCCGCTAACTACCTGGTCCCTCCTCTGCTTGCAACATTGGAACAAAAACATCCCGGTATCTCTTTAACAATGCTCACCGGCGATACGGCCGAGGTCCTGAAGATGCTCGAAGGTACAGAAATTGAATTGGCCCTGGTTGGCAGTCGCACACAGCGTAAGGAGATCACGTTCGACCCTCTGGTCAATGATCCATTGGTACTTGTCGTGGCATCTTCACACCCGTGGGCCAAACAAAAAAAACTGTCGATCGACGACTTGTTCGGCAATCCTCTGATCATGCGGGAAAATGGCTCAGGGAGCGGCCAGTCACTCGACCAGGCGATGCGTCAGGCAGGAAGAAATCCAAGAGATCTCCACATCGCAGCGCATCTAGGCAGCAACGAAGCTGTTCTTCAGGCGGTCGCCAGTGGCTACAGTGGAGCATTCGTTTCGGAATTGTCCGTTCGACGCTGGAAACAGGCGGAACAACTTTGTCGCATCGACATTGACGGGTTGGTGGTTGAGCGTAAAATATGGCTTGCTACAATGAAGGGCCGGATACTGTCTCCAGCGGCCGAAGCCTTTACTCAGATATTAAAAAATCATTTCCAGAAAGATTGCGGCAGAAAGGCCTAAAAGGCGACCAGTCTGGAATTGGTTCCAAAATGCCGATTTCGAATCCCTAACCTTCTGATATTGCAGTAATTTAAAATATTTCACCCTTGAGAAGACAAAGCCATCAAAAAAAGGCCGATTTCATTGAAGAAATCGACCTTTATCTTTTTGGCTCCCCGAGCAAGACTCGAACTTGCGACAGGGTGATTAACAGTCACCTGCTCTACCAACTGAGCTATCGGGGAATAGCGCACGCTGAAAGCTTCAGCGAGTTGCGTTTATACCTTTTCAAAGCCACTTTTGTCAACCATAAAAACCGGTTTTCACGTTCATTTTATCGGGCAAGAAAAAAGCGCCTGCAGATTGGTTCCACAGGCGCCGTTATTGACTTTGTTATAAACCGGATCAGGCTCCGGGCCCACCTTTCTTGAGTTCCATCAGGATCAGCTTTGCTGTCGCCTTGAGGGTCTCGAAAACCCCTTCGCCGGTGGTGGCGCAGGCTTCGAATTCGGGAACCCCGTTCGGGTTGAGCAGACTGCGCAGTTCTTCCAGAGAAGAGCAGTTCGGCAGGTCACGCTTGTTGTACTGGATAACAAACGGAATCTTTTCGAGATCGTAGCCCTGTTCCTCAAGATTGACCTTGAGGTTCTCCATCGACTCGACATTGGCGTCGAGGCGCTCTTCCTGGGAGTCGGCAACAAAAACGACACCGTCAACACCCTTGAGGATCAGCTTACGGGATGCATCGTAGAAAACCTGGCCCGGAACGGTGTAGAGATGAAAGCGGGTCTTGAAACCGCGAATCTCGCCGAGGGCCAGCGGCAGGAAATCGAAGAACAGGGTCCGCTCGGTCTCGGTGGCAAGGGAAATCATCTTGCCTTTGGCGTCGGGAGACGTCTTCTGATAAACGAACTGCAGGTTGGTTGTTTTACCGCACAACCCGGGACCATAGTAGACGATTTTGCAGTTGATCTCCCGGGAGGCATAATTGATAAAAGACATTTATCCCTCCTTAATCAACTGAACAGATTGTCGATATCGTCGTCGGTAATCTCGGCGAATGGGCTTGGACCGGCATTCTGATCCTCCTGCTTCGCCTTGGCCGCCAACTCATCGAAGATGGTGCCAAGTTCGTCCGCCGCTTTTTTGACGCGAAGACGAACCAGGCCCAATGAACTGCGCTGGTCAAAAATGACAACCAGGATGACCCGGCCGCCAACGATTGAAATATGGATATTATCTTTCTCGCCTTCATGGAAAAGGATCGAAAATTCCTTTTCACCAATCAGCTTGGCCAAACCACCAGTGGCAGCAATATTACCAGCCGTCAGGGAAGCGAGCGATGTTGTATCGAGGTGCTCGGTCTCGCCGATGGATGTAATCAGCTGTCCGTTCTTATCGACCAGGAAGATGACCTTGGCGTTAGACTCACGCAGAAGCTTGTCTGAAACCTGGTTAATCTTCTTGAGCTCTTCGTCGTACATGACGAAGGTTGACGATTCGGGACCCGCCATACCTATACTCCTCCATTATGATTGCATATCCGTGCTTTTATAGCATCAATACGGCTCTCCATCAAGCATTTTCCCCTTGTTTTTATAGGTAATTAGCTCGCCGGAAAAAAGAAGCCCCCGGCACCGGGCCGGGGGCTGATTCATCACTTAATGCTGCTTTTGATTCTTTACGAATCGGAGCCGCAGTCGGCTGACAAGGCCGCCAGTTTTTTGTAGAGGTCGTAGCGGCTTGCCGAATCCTTGGCCGAGGCCGCCATCAGGGCATCGGCGTTCTCCGGATTGTTCTTCTTGAGAACCTTGAAGCGGTTCTGCTTGCCGGCGAACTCTTCAAATCCGATGGTCGGCTCCTTGCTGTCGAGCTGCAGCGGGTTCTTGCCTTCGGCAGAGAGCCGCGGATCGAAGCGGAACAGTGGCCAGTAGCCGGAATTGACCGCTTCCTTGCAGCCGTCAACGGCCGTCGTCATGTTGATGCCGTGGGCAATACAATGCGAGTAGGCAATGATCAGCGACGGGCCATCATAGGCATCGGCCTCAAGGAAGGCCTTGACGCACTGGGCCGGATTGGCGAGCGAGACCCGGGCGACGTAAATATTGCCATAGGTCATCGAGATCATGCTGAGGTCCTTCTTCGGCTGTTCCTTGCCGCCGGCAGCGAACTGGGCAACCGCAGCGATCGGCGTCGCCTTGGAAGCCTGACCGCCGGTATTGGAGTAAACCTCGGTATCGAGAACCAGCGCATTGATGTTGGCACCGGAAGCAAGAACGTGGTCGAGGCCACCGTAACCGATGTCATAAGCCCAACCGTCGCCGCCGTGAATCCAGACCGATTTCTTGACCAGGTAGTCGGCATCGGCCTTGAGCTGGGTTGCCGTCTCGTGGGTACACTTGGCGAGGATCTCCTTGAGCTCGGCAATACGGCCACGTTGTTCTTCAATCAACGCCTGGCTAGACTGGTCGGCGCCGAGAATCGCCCGTTTCAGCGGCTCGCTCCCCTTGCAGGCGGCACAGCCGCACTCGATGTTCTTCTCGAGCAGCTCCTGGGCATACTGCGTGGTCTTGTCGATCGACAGACGGAAGCCGAAACCGAATTCGGCGTTGTCCTCAAACAGCGAGTTGCTCCAGGCCGGACCGAGACCATCCTTGCGGGTTGTCCACGGCGTGGTCGGCAGGTTACCGCCATAAATCGACGAACAGCCGGTCGCATTGGCAACGACCATCCGGTCACCGAACAGCTGTGAACAGAGCTTGACAAAGGGCGTTTCGCCGCAACCGGCACAGGCGCCGGAGAATTCGAACATCGGCGGCAGGAACTGGCTCCCCTTGACCGTGGCCGCATTGAACAGTTCCGGATCAGTCTCCGGCAGGTTCAGGAAGAAGTCGAAGTTGGCACGCTCGGTCTCGCGCAGCGGAACCTGCGGCACCATGTTGATCGCCTTGTGGTTCTCGTCGGTTTTGCTCTTGGCCGGGCAGTTATGGACGCAGGCGCCGCAACCGGTGCAGTCCTCGACCGCGACCTGCAGGGTGAACTTCTTGCCGTCCATGTCCTTGCCCTTGGCGGCACAGGATTTGAAGGTTTTGGGCGCGCCCTTGAGCTCCTTCTCGTCGTAAATCTTCATCCGGATTGATGCGTGCGGACAGACGAACGAGCAAATGCCGCACTGGATGCAGAGTTCTTCATCCCAGGCCGGAGTGGTGATGGCGATGTTGCGCTTTTCGTACATCGCGGTCGCCGTCGGGAAGGTTCCGTCGGCCGGCATCGCCGAAATCGGCAGATGCTCGCCGATACCGTCAATGATCGGACCGAGAGTTTTCTGTACGGTTGCCGGCGTGTGACTCCACTGGCCGATGGTCATCTCGATATCGCTGTCGACCGTGCCCGGCACAGCAACTTCCTCGATATTCTCAAGAGCAGTGTCGACCGCCTGCTTGTTCATACTGACGACCTTTTCACCCGCCTTGCTGTAGGACTTAACGATCGCTTCCTTGATCTCCTTGATCGCCAGATCAAGCGTGATGATCCCGGAAATCTTGAAGAAAGCGGTCTGCATGATGACATTGATGCGGGGTCCGAGGCCGAGCTCGTTGCCGAGCCTGACACCATCGATCACGAAGAACTTGAGCTTCTTGTCGATAATGGTCTGCTGAACCTTCTTCGGCAGATGCGACCAGACATCAGCGGCACCGTACGGGCTGTTGAGCAGGAAGGTCGCGCCTTCCTTGGCATTTTTCAGCATGTCGTACTTCTCAAGGAATGAGAAGTTGTGACAGGCGACAAAATCAGCCGAGGTGATCAGGTACGGCGAACGGATCGTCTCTTTGCCGAAGCGGAGATGCGAGGTGGTCATACTGCCGGCCTTCTTTGAATCATAGACGAAGTAGGCCTGAACCTCGTTGTCGGTCGAATCACCGATAATCTTGATCGAGTTCTTGTTGGCGCCGACGGTGCCGTCGGAACCGAGGCCATAGAACATCGCCGAGTAGCCATCGAACGGCACACTGTAGTCAGCGTCGAATTCGAGGTAGCGGCCGGTCACATCGTCCTTGATGCCGACGACGAACTTGTTCATCGGCTTGTCGTGCTTCATGTTATCGAAAACCGACTTGGCCATACCGGGTGAAAACTCGTAGGAACCGAGGCCGTAACGACCGCCGACGATCGACGGGTAGCCATCGAACTGGAACAGCCCTTCGGCCATCGCTTCACCAATCGCGGTCCGAACATTGTGATAGAGCGGCTCGCCGAGGGAACCCGGCTCCTTGGTCCGGTCGAGAACCGAAATCTTCTTGACCGTCTTCGGCAGAATTTTGGCAAAG